>CBDTZB010000319.1:0-3931 GCA_965364795.1 uncultured Nocardioides sp. | reverse complement strand
GCCAAACAACCCGAAGGACCCAGAACGTGGCTTTGCCTCCGCTTACCCCCGAACAGCGTCAGGCCGCTCTCGACAAGGCCGCCGCCTCGCGTCGCGAACGTGCCGAGATCAAGAACCGGTTGAAGAACTCTGGCGGCTCGCTGATCGAGGTGCTCCGCGATGGTGAGACCAACGAGGTCATCGGCAAGATGCGAGTGGTCGAGTTGCTGCAGTCGATGCCAGGACTGGGAAAGGTGCGCGCCCGTCAGACGATGGAGCGCATCGGTATCGCCGAATCCCGCCGGGTCCGTGGCCTGGGGGTCAAGCAGATCGCCGCGCTAGAGCGTGAGTTCGCCGACCCCGTCTCGTGACCACCTCCACTGAGAACCGACTCGTCGTCCTGGCCGGTCCCACCGCTGTCGGCAAAGGCACCGTTGCCGCTGCCGTTCGCGAACGGCACCCCGACATCTGGATCTCTGTCTCGGCGACCACGCGGCCCCCGCGCCCCGGTGAGGTGAACGGCGAGGACTATTGGTTCGTCTCCACCGAGGAGTTCGCTCGGATGATCGAGGAGGACGACCTGCTCGAATGGGCCGTCGTCCATGGGCGGGACCGCTACGGCACTCCACGGGGGCCCGTCGAGGAAGCCCTGAACGCGGGTCGACCTGCCATGTTGGAGATCGATCTTCAGGGGGCCAGGTTGGTGCGGGACTCGATGCCCGAGGCGCTGTTCGTGTTCCTCAAGCCCCCGTCATGGGACGAACTGGTTCGCAGACTCATCGGTCGAGGCACCGAAACCGCCGAGCAGCAGCAGCGCCGCCTGAACACCGCGAAGGAAGAGTTGGCGGCCGAGAACGAGTTTGATGTGACCATCGTGAACCGCGAAGTTCACGCTGCTGCGGACGAGTTGGTAGCATTACTTGTTCTGGGCCAGACGCCGTAGACGGTTTGCCGTCTGCATGCCCCGTTCTTCGCCCAAGTCTGTCCCGAATCCCACGATCTTGAAGAGGCTTCTTACGTGTCTGCACCCAAAATCAACGCCGAGGGTGTCACCAACCCGCCCATCGACGAGCTGCTGACCAAGACGGACAGCAAGTACAAGCTGGTGCTCTACAGCGCCAAGCGGGCGCGTCAGATCAACGCTTACTACTCCCAGCTGGGCGAGGGCCTGCTCGAGTACGTCGGCCCCCTGGTCGACACGCAGGTTCAGGAGAAGCCACTGTCGATCGCGCTGCGCGAGATCGCCGCCGACAAGTTGACCTGCGAAGACGTTGACCCCGCCGTGTTGGCAGCAGAGGAAGCCGCCGCTAAGCAGGCCGCGCTCGACGCTGCCGCCGCCGGCAACGAGTGACCCGCTGAGCACACACGTTGATTGATCACGGTGACGAGGCCGCATCGCCCACAGCGGGGGTGCGGCCTCGTGTCGTGCTCGGGGTCACCGGCGGCATCGCGGCCTACAAGGCCTGCGAGGTGTTGCGCCGGTTGACCGAGTCCGGACACGACGTCACGGTCGTCCCGACCGCGGCTGCGTTGAATTTCGTCGGCGCCGCCACCTGGTCGGCGCTCTCCGGCAAGGAGGTCGCCAGCGACGTCTGGACCGACGTGGCCCGAGTGCCGCACGTCAAGATCGGACAGCAGGCCGACCTCGTCGTGGTCGCTCCCGCAACGACCGACCTGCTGGCCAAGGCCGCACACGGTCTTGCTGACGATCTGTTGACCAACACGCTGCTGACCGCCCGCTGCCCGGTCGTCTTCGCACCCGCGATGCACACCGAAATGTGGGAGCACCCGGCCACACAGGCCAACGTGGCCACGCTGCGCGAACGCGGCAACGTCGTGCTCACCCCCGCCGAGGGGCGGCTGACCGGTCAGGACACGGGCAAGGGGCGGCTACCCGACCCGGACGAGATATTTGCGACCGCGATGGAGGTCCTCGCTCGCGGTCCGGCGTCACTGGATCTCAAGGGCCGTCGAGTCGTGGTCTCTGCTGGGGGAACCCGGGAACCGCTGGATCCGGTCCGTTTCCTGGGCAACCGCTCCTCGGGACTGCAGGGATATGCCCTGGCCCGGTCCGCCGCCGTGCGAGGTGCCGAAGTCACGCTCGTCGCGGCCAATGTGTCCTTGCCCGATCCCGCTGGCGTCCACGTGGTGCGAGTCGGGTCGACCGCTGAACTGCGTGAGGCCATGCTCGCCCATTGCGGCGATGCCGATTCCATCGTGATGGCGGCCGCTCCAGCTGACTTTCGGCCCACGGCGCTCAGCGACGCCAAGATCAAGAAGTCGGCTGACGGCTCGGCGCCGGTGATCGAGCTGGTCCAGAACCCCGACATCCTGCACGAGCTCGCCACCCACCGTTCGCGGCCGGGCAGCGTCATTGTCGGGTTCGCAGCTGAGACCGGGGACGCCACCGGTTCGGTGATCGAACTCGCGACCGCCAAGCTGGCGCGCAAGGGGTGCGACCTGCTGGTCGTCAACGACGTCAGCGGGGGAGCGGTCTTCGGGAGCGCGGACAACAAAGCCCTCATCCTGTCCACCAACGACGAGCCGGTGGACGTGCCGGCAGGGTCCAAAACGTTGGTGGCTCACGCCATCTGGGACCAGGTCGTGCGTCGATTCGGTCCGTGAGACAACCGTCTTGCATAGTGGTCACGCCCTAGGCTTTGTTGTTCCAAATCTTGATCCCCATGATTGTTTCTCGAGCGAGAGTGAGTTTTCCCGTGGCTGGACGCCTTTTCACATCGGAGTCTGTGACCGAAGGTCACCCGGACAAGATCGCCGATGCGATCAGCGACACCGTGCTCGACTACCTGATGGCCAACGACTCGAACCCGAAGGACCTCCGGGTCGCGGTCGAGACGCTGCTGACCACCGGTCTGGTCGTCGTCGCTGGTGAGGTACGCACCGACGCCTACGCCCCGGTCGCCGAACTGGTTCGGAAAAAGATCCTCGAGATCGGTTACGACCACTCCGATAAGGGTTTCGACGGCACCACCTGTGGTGTTCAGGTCGCGATCGGCGCTCAGTCCAGCGACATCGCCGCGGGAGTGGACAACGGCCACGAGTCACGGGTCGGCTCCTCGGTGGACGAGCTCGATGCTCAGGGTGCTGGTGACCAGGGACTGATGTTCGGCTACGCCTGCGACGACACCGAGGTGTTGATGCCGCTGCCGATCGTGATGGCTCAGCGGCTCTCCGAGCGGCTCACCGCCGTGCGCAAGGATGGGACGCTCGACTACCTGCGTCCTGACGGCAAGACCCAGGTCACCATTGAGTACAGCGCCGAGGGTGCCCCTGTCCGCGTCGACACCGTGGTGCTCTCTACCCAGCACGCCGCCGGGATCGACCTCGACAACACCCTGCAGCCGGACATCAAGAAGCACGTCATCGACCCGGTGCTCGACAGCTTCGACATTCCGTCTGAGGACTACCGGCTCCTGGTGAACCCCACCGGGACGTTCGTGGTCGGCGGCCCGATGGGCGACGCCGGCCTGACCGGTCGCAAGATCATCGTCGACACCTACGGCGGCATGGGTCGCCACGGTGGCGGCGCCTTCTCCGGCAAGGACCCCTCGAAGGTGGACCGTTCGGCCGCTTACGCGATGCGTTGGGTCGCCAAGACCGTCGTAGCCGCGGGCCTGGCCAAGCGTTGCGAGGCGCAGGTGGCGTACGCCATCGGCAAGGCCGCCCCGGTGGGTGTCTTCATCGAGACCTTCGGCACCGGCACCGTCTCCGACGAGCGCATCCAGGAGGCCGTGTTGGAGGTCTTCGACCTGCGCCCCGCCGCCATCATCCGCGACCTGGATCTGCTGCGTCCCATCTACTCGCAGACCTCCGCCTACGGTCACTTCGGTCGGGAACTGCCGGACTTCACCTGGGAGCGGACCGACCGCGCCGAGGCGCTCAAGGCTGCTTGCGCCAAATAAGCTCTACACCCGCCGAGTCGGCGCTACTT
>CBDTZB010000318.1:0-3932 GCA_965364795.1 uncultured Nocardioides sp. | reverse complement strand
TGCCCCCGCTACCAAGAAAAGTGCAAAGAAGAAGCCGCTCCCTGCACCGCTGGGGGGCGGCTTCTTGCACGTCGCGTGGGAGATGCCGGGATTACACGGCGGCGTATCCCTCGCGATACGTGGGGTACGCCGGGGCCCATCCGGTCGCGCGGAGTCGGGCGTTGGAGACCCGTTTGCCGTGAGCCAACGCGAGGTCGCCAGGGATGGGTGCGGGCAGGTCCAGACGTCCGGCGATGTCGCTCGCAACGTCGCCCATCATGGCTGGCTCGTCGTCGTTGCCGAGGTAGACCGCGTCTGGGTTCTCAGAGCGGGTCAGCAGGTGTACGGCGGCCGCGGCGGCGTCGTCGCGGTGGATGCGGTTGGTCCAGCGGTGCGGATCATCGATCCGACCCTCGCGCACCCGGTCCACGAACCGCGACCCCGCCCCGTCGTAGAGACCTGAGCAGCGCAGCACCGTGCTACCAGGCACCCGTGCGTGGAAGAGTTCCTCGGCTTCCAGCAGCATCCGAGCCGGGCCGTCGGCGGGGGAGGGCTGGTGTCTTTCGTCGATGAGGGTTCCGTCAGGTGCGTCGCCGTGAACGCCGGTGGAGGAGATCAACACTGCCCGCTGGGGGCGCTGGCCGGTGGCTTCGAGGGCGTCGAGGGCGCGCCGCATGCCCTCGACGTACGTCGCCCGGTAGGCCTCCTCGGTGCGGGGCCGGGCGGTCAGGGCGACGACGAGGTAGCGCAGGTCGAGATCCGGCAGCGCGGGTGTCTCGACGGTCAGGTCGACCGAAAGCCCCTGCAGGGGAGGGGGCACCCGTTCAGCGCGGCGCCGTAACGCCAGGACGCGGTGTCCCCGCTCGGCGAGCAGCAGCCCGATCCGGGACCCGAGGTCACCACAACCGATCATCAGCACGTCTGGATCCACGGGTCGAGCCTAGGGCAGTCTCGCGCCACGACGGGCTGGATGGGTGGCTCAACTGTCTACTCAAAGCCGGAAGGTGCGCACGTACTCCTCGAAGTCCCACCCATCGAGGAAGCTTGTGGCGGCGGTCTGACCCGCGACCAGTAGTTCGGCGACCTCATGGGGAGTGATCGAAAAGTTGACCGGGCTCACCGACCCGGTGTTCACCCGGATCGTGCGAGCAGCCACCCAGGGCAACGAGAGTCGGGCCTGATCGCGACCCACCAGCAAGGTGGTCACCAGATCGGCGGCGAGCCCCACGGGTCCATGTTTCAGAAGGCCGAGCCCGGGGATCAGCTGGTCCGCTTGAGCGGGAAGGTTCGGCAGCAGCTTGATCCCGAAGGTCGGCCACCGCGGCGGGTTCATGTCCCTGCGGTCGAGGAGATCGACGGGGAAGTTGGAGAGAACGCCTCCGTCGACCAACGTGGATTCAAGTCCCGCGGCAGCCTGGAGATGAACGGGCTCGAAGAAGAACGGGATGGAGGCAGAAGCCCTGACGGCGTCGGCCACCAGGATCGTGTCCGGGTCCAGGCCGTAGAGCCGTTCGTAGTCCCACGGCAAACGCACGAGTTCGCCTCGTGTGGTGTCGGTGGCGGTTACGACGAGCCGGTAGCGCTGTTCGACAGGTAGGTGCTCGGTCCCGGCGATGCGGAGATCGGCGAAGGTCTCGACCCCACACTCGTCCCGGAGCAGATCGGCCACTAGGCGGTGGAGTGCGTCGCCCTCGTAGACGCCGTTGTCCAGCACGATCGAGGCGAGCGGACCAAAGATGGGAACGCGGTCGATCAGGGATCGATCGGTGAGGCTGGTGAAGTCGAGCCCCGAGAGGACCTCCGTGATCCGGGCAACCGGCATATTGGCGGCGACCAGTGCGCCGACGACCGCCCCGACGGAGCTTCCTGCTACCCGGGCGAAGCGGTAACCCGCCTCATCAAGAACCTGTAGGGCGCCCACGTGGGCCACGCCCAGCACACCTCCGCCCTCGAGGACGAGGTCGGCAACGGGGCCATGCTCAGGATCGGGGAGATTCAGCATGCTTGCGACCGTAGTCCGCTGGCGGCGCGGGAAGGACCGAGGGCCCGACGTGGTGGGGCAACAACACCCGCGATCACCTACTCGCCCGTAACCTCGCGTACTCGCCCGTAACCCCAAAGTCGTGGCACGTTGCCTACCAAGGCCGGATTCCCGGTCGAATTTTCCGAGGGGACTCCGATGTCGTTCAAGCGCTTGGCGATCGTCAACCGTGGTGAGGCCGCCATGCGCCTGATTCACGCCGTGCATGAAATCAACGCCGAGGGCACGGGCGACGACCCGCCCATCGAGACGATTGCGCTGCACACCGAGGGCGAGGCCACGGCGATGTTCGTGCGGGAGGCCGACCTGTCCTACAACCTCGGACCGGCATCCGCGCGTCCCTACCTCGACCTCGCGGTCCTCGAACGAGCCCTTGTAGAGACCCGGGCCGATGCTGTCTGGCCCGGCTGGGGCTTCGTGGCGGAGGATCCGAGGTTCGTGGATCTGTGCGACCGGATCGGCGTCACGTTTGTGGGCCCGAGCGCGGATGCGATGCGCAAACTGGGCGACAAGATCGGCTCCAAGCTCATTGCCGAGGAGGTCGGGGTGCCCGTGGCGCCGTGGAGCCGTGGCGCGGTGGACACCTTGGCGGGGGCCCTGAGTGCGGCCGAAGAGATCGGCTACCCGCTCATGCTCAAGGCCACCGCGGGTGGCGGCGGACGAGGGATTCGGATGGTGGCCTCGGCTGCCGACCTACAGGACGCCTACCAGCGCACCAGCGATGAAGCCCTGCGCGCCTTCGGCAACGGCACCGTGTTCCTCGAGCGGCTGGTCACCGGCGCCCGTCACGTCGAGGTGCAACTCATCGCCGACTCCCACGGGACCGCGTGGGCCCTGGGTGTGCGCGACTGCTCCATCCAACGCCGCAACCAGAAGGTCATCGAGGAGTCAGCCTCGCCGCTCCTGACCCCGGAACAGAACGACGAACTCAAGGCTTCGGCGGAGCGCCTTGCGCTCGCCGTTGGGTACGTCGGCGCGGGCACCGTCGAGTTCCTCTACCACCCGGGCGAGCGAACCTTCGCCTTCCTCGAAGTCAACACTCGGCTCCAGGTGGAGCACTCGATCACCGAGGCAACGACCGATGTGGACCTGGTCAAAGCTCAGATCCACGTCGCCCAGGGGGGCCGGTTGGAAGGTGAGAAGCCCGGCGAGGTCGGGCACGCCGTCGAGGCGCGGCTCAACGCCGAGGACCCGGACCGCGACTTCTCCCCGTCGCCGGGCCGGATCGTGCGGCTCGACCTACCATCGGGACCGGGCATTCGGGTCGACACCGGCGTCGCTGAGGGCGACCTGATCCCACCGGACTTCGACTCGATGATCGCCAAGGTCATCGCCTACGGCCGCACTCGCGAGGAGGCCCTCGCGCGGCTGCGGCGGGCGATGTCGTCCACGACCGTCGTTATCGAGGGCGGCGCCTGCAACAAGAGCTTTGTCCTGGACCTGCTCGCCCAGCCCGAGGTCATCAACGGCGCGGGGGGTTGGGCCGACACCAGTTGGATCGACCGGGTCCGCGACGAGGGCCGACTCGTGGCCCAGGCTCACGCGGGAGTGGCGGTGGTCGCCGCAGGGATCGAGGCCTACGTCGATGGGCTGCGGCTGGAGACCGCCCGACTGCTCGAGACCGCCCACGGTGGCCGACCGTCGGTCTCGCATGAGGCGGGTCGCCCGGTCGAGCTCAAGCTGCGCGGCACGACGTACCAGGTCTCAACGATCAACACCGGCCCCGGTTGCTACCGGGTCGCAGTCGTCACCGGGAACGACGAGCAGAGCGTCGAGGTGCGCGTTGAGCGGCTCGACGACTTCCACCGCCGCTTGATCATCGGCACTCGCCGCTACCACCTGGTCACCGCGACGCACGGCCCCACGACTCTGGTCGAGGTGGACGGGGTGGCGCACCGGGTCAGCCGTGACG
>CBDTZB010000317.1:0-3945 GCA_965364795.1 uncultured Nocardioides sp. | reverse complement strand
CGGACCCGGGAACTCCACGACGCCCTCAAGCGCCGGTGCCTCTACCACTGGATCGACCACCCCGGCCTGGATCGGGAGGTGGCCATCCTCCGCTCACGGGCGCCGGAGGTCTCAGCGCAGCTGGCCGAGCAGGTGGTCGGAATTGTGCAGCGCCTGCGGGACCGTCGCGACCTGGAGAAGCCGCCGGGGGTGGCCGAGACCCTCGACTGGGCTCGGGCGTTGGATCACCTCGGCGTCACTGAGGTCGACCTGGAATCCTCCGCGCGGACGCTGGGGGCATTGGTGAAGTATCGCGAGGACACCGATCGGGTGAAGCAGGCGCTCGATCAGATGCTGCGCACGTGACGGTGGTGATAGTCGGCGTTGAGGTCACCTGGTTTGGAGGCTCCTCGCTGCGCTCGTCGCACCTCAACCACCGGTGGGCAACGTGAGAGAGGCCGACGAGATCCTGCTCGGCTTCGCGGCGGCGGTGCGGGCTTCGGGGGTGACGGTCACCCAGGACCGGGCCCAGAGTTTCCTCGCGGCCGTCTCCTGGGTCGGTCTGGACGACCCGCGTGCCACGCACGCGGCTGGCCGGGCGACGCTGTGCGGCTCACCCGACGACCTGGCGCGGTTCGACCAGGTCTTCGAGGCCTACTTCAATCCGCGCGACGGATTGCCTCGCGCGCAACCGGCGCCGCCGACCGCGCCCACGTTCTCCGACCTCCCGGAGTCCGACGTGGACGGAGCGGGTGGAGCCGACGCCGAAGGCGAGGTGGTGCGCGCGATGGCCAGCGAAACCGAGGTGTTGCGCCACCGTGACATCGCCTCGCTGTCCGCTGCCGAGAAGCACCGTCTGGCCAGCATGTTCGACACCCTGCATCCCCGCCTTCCCCTACGGCGTACGGCGCGGCATCAGGGGTGGCACCGCGGGGATGTTGACGCGGCACGGACGCTGCGGGCCAGTCTGCGGCGGATGGGTGAGCCCGCGGAGATCCGGTGGCGTCGCCGGGGCGTTCGGCCACGTCGCGTCGTGCTGTTGATCGACGTCTCCGGCTCCATGAGCGGGTACGCCGACGCTCTGCTCCGCCTCGCCCACCGGATGATGAGCGCCACAGCAGGCGGACACGGTGGTCGCAACGCGGTCGAGGTCTTCACCGTCGGCACCCGACTGACCCATCTGACCCGCGCCTTGTCCTCGCGCGATGCCGAGCGAGCGCTGATCGCTGCCGGCAACACCGTCCCCGACTGGTCGGGGGGCACCCGACTGGGGGAGACGCTGGCGATCTTCCTGGATCGCTGGGGTCGTCGTGGCTTGGCCCGGGGCGCGGTGGTCGTGGTGTTCAGCGATGGTTGGGAGCGCGGGGACGCGTCCTTGTTGGGTCAGCAGATGGCCCGACTCCACCGGGTCGCCCACCGGGTGGTGTGGGTCAACCCCCATCGGGGCAAGGTCGGGTACGAACCGATCCAGCAGGGCGTGGTGGCAGTGTTGCCCTTCGTAGATGACTTCTTGGCCGGCCACTCGCTGGCGACGTACGCCGAACTGATGGAGGTGGTGGCCCGTGCGTGAGGTGCTCTCGGAGCTGATGGCGTGGTGGGAGGCCGGCGAGACGATCGGCGTCGGCACCGTGGTCGCCACCTTTCATTCCGCACCGCGACCCCCGGGGGCTTCGATGCTGGTCGGCCCGGACGCCTCTGCCGTGGGGTCGGTCTCGGGTGGGTGCGTGGAGGGAGCCGTCTATGAGCTGGCGCAGAGCGTGGTGGCCTCGGGCGAGCCTGTCCTGGAGCGGTACGGCGTGTCGGACGACGACGCGTTCGCCGTCGGCCTGACCTGCGGCGGCATTTTGGATGTGTGGGTGGAGAAGATCTCCCAGCAAACCTTCCCCGAGCTCGGGGAGATCGCTGCGGACATTGCCGCGGGTCGCCCCGTCGCCCTCGCCACCGTCGTCGAACACCCCGACCCCTCTATCCTCGGTCGGCGTCTCATCGTCCGCCCCGATCCCACCACCGAGGTCTCGACAAGCTCGACCGGCGGAAGTCCCCGGTTGACGAGTGAGCGAGCAGACGATGCGGTGCACGACGACGCGCTGGGGCTGTTGGCGACCGGGACGAGCGCGACCCTCTCCTACGGCCCCGACGGCGAGCGGCGGGGTGAGGGGATGCGGGTCTTCGTGTGGGCCTTCGCGCCCAAGCCGCGGCTCCTGGTCTTCGGGGCGATCGACTTCGCAGCCGCGGTGGCCCGCGTCGGGGACTTCCTGGGGTACGACGTCACCGTCTGCGACGCCCGACCGGTCTTCGCGACCAACAGCCGCTTCCCCCACGCTGACGAGGTGGTCGTCGATTGGCCGCACCGCTACCTCACCGCCGAGCAGGAGGCCGGACGGATCGACCAGCGCACGGTGATCACCGTGCTGACCCACGACCCCAAGTTCGATGTCCCTCTGCTTGAGGTGGCGCTCCGCCTCCCGGAGGTGGCGTACGTCGGCGCGATGGGTTCGCGCCGGACCCACCACGATCGCCTCGAACGGCTCCGCGAGCAGGGCCTGACCGACGAGGAGATCAGCCGTCTCTCGAGCCCCATCGGACTGGACCTCGGCGCGCGTACTCCAGAGGAGACTGCAATCAGCATCGCGGCTGAGATTGTGGCGTCCCGGTGGGGTGGAACGGGTGACCGATTGGCTGAGCGCGAGGGCCGGATTCACCACGACACCTGATCGTCAATCTGGTCAGTGACCGGGCTCACACTCCGGTGCTACCGTCGGCCGCGTGACCCAGAATGCGGTTGGCCAGGGCGTGAGTGGCAACGACCTGCACGAACGCAAGCGGGTGGCCCACGCTGCCTGGACCTCGTTTGTGGAGCGCGGGGACGAGGCTGCGGCTCTGGTCCGGCCCGAGATCCTCACCAGTTGGAGCCGTTCAGCCGCCGTTCCCACCGACGTGATCGAGGCGCCGCTAGCCGACGAGAGCGAGACGGCTTCGATCTGGAAGGACTCCCCGCTGCAGGTCGCGGTCGAGGGGGTGGAGGCCGAGTTGCGGCGTACCGCGGAGGACGGTGACCTTGTCCTAGCCATCACGGACGCTCAGACCCGGGTGTTGTGGACCTACGGCGGTCGGGTGATGCGCCGCAAGGCCGAGTCGGTCAACTTCGTGGCCGGCGGGCGTTGGGATGAGAACTCCATCGGCACCAACGCCCTGGCCTTGGCCAACCAGACCAACGAATCGTCGATGGTCTTCTCCGCCGAGCACTACGCTCCCATCGTCCATAACTGGGTCTGCTGGGCCGCACCACTCCACGATCCGGCGACGGGGGTGCAGTTGGGTGTCATCGATCTGTCGACGACCTGGGACCGCAGTCACCCGATCGGATTGGCCACGGCCCGGGTGATGGCGAGGTTGATCGAGTCGGCAGTGCCGCACTCGACGTACCGGCCCTCGGCTCATGAGGTCACCACCGACCCCGGGCTGGTGATGACGTTGCTGGGCACCGCCGAGGTCCTGCTCGATGGTCAGCGCCTGTTGCTGAACCGACGCCAGACCGAGGTGTTGGCGCTCCTTGCCCTGCACCCCGAAGGCCTCTCCCTGGAGCAACTCCATGCGTTGGTCTACGGCGACCAGGCCGTCACGTTCTCCACCCTCAAGGCGGAGGTATCGCACCTGCGTGCTGCGCTCGGCGGTCAGCTTGGGAGCCGCCCTTACCGTCTGCTGATGCCGGTGGCCACCGACGTCGACCACGTGCTGGCGCTGTTGCGTCGGGGTTGTGTGGCGCAGGCTGTTGAGGCGTACGGCGGGGACCTCCTGCCCGGCACCAACTCCCCGGCCCTCAACGAACTCGCCGAGTACGTCGCGGTCGCCCTGCGGGAAGCCCTGCTGGGCGATCCGCAACCGTTCGCCGTCCTGCGGTACGCCGAACTCGCCCCCTACGACACCGAGGTCGTTGAGCGTTGTCTGGCCGTCATCATGACGGCC
>CBDTZB010000316.1:0-3966 GCA_965364795.1 uncultured Nocardioides sp. | reverse complement strand
CGGCACCCGATCACCACCGGCAGCGAACTGATCGCCGACATCTTCGTGGCCATGGGCTGGGAGGTGGCCGAGGGCCCTGTCCTAGAGGCCGAGTGGCTGAACTTCGACGCCCTCAACCTGGGTCCGGATCACCCGGCCCGCACGATGCAGGACACCTTCTGGACCTCCCCGGCCGAGCAGAACCTCGTCCTGCGGACCCACACCTCGCCGGTGCAGGCGCGCACCATGCTCACCCGCACCCCACCGATCTATGTCGTCTGCCCCGGGCGGGTCTTCCGCACCGACGAGTACGACGCCACCCACAGTCCGGTCTTCCACCAGGTCGAGGGGCTCGCCATCGATGAGGGCATCTCGATGGCTCACCTCAAGGGCACGTTGGACCACTTCGCCACCTCCATGTTCGGTGAGGGCATCACGACCCGGTTCCGTCCGTCGTACTTCCCCTTCACCGAGCCCAGCGCCGAGGTCGACCTGATCTGTTTCGTCTGTCGGGGCACGGGCTCCGCGGTCGACGGGCCGGGGGAGTGCCGCACCTGTCGCGGTGAGGGTTGGATCGAGTGGGGTGGCTGCGGCATCGTGAACCCCCGAGTTCTGCGCGCCTGCGGCGTGGACAGCGAGCGCTACTCCGGCTTCGCGTTCGGCATGGGCATTGACCGGACCCTGATGTTCCGGCACGGCATCTCTGACCTGCGGAACCTCTTCGAGGGCGACGTCCGCTTCACCACCACCTTCGGAAGCGAGGTCTGAGTCGATGCGCGTTCCCGCCTCCTGGATCGACGAGTACGTCGACCTGCCCGACTCCATCACCGTCGAGGACCTCACGGCCCGACTCACCGACCTCGGCCTCAAACTCGAGGCCATCGAGCGAGCCCGTGACGCGATCACCGGGCCCCTGGTCATCGGCCGCGTGCTGACCTGCGAAGCCGAGCCACAGAAGAACGGCAAGACGATCAACTGGTGCACCGTCGATGTCGGTTCGGCCAACGGGACGGGTGAACCGCAAGGGATTGTGTGCGGCGCCCACAACTTCGGGGTCGGCGACCTGGTGGTCGTGATCCTGCCGGGCGGAGTGCTGCCGGGGAACTTCGAGATCTCTGCCCGCAAGACCTACGGGCACGTCTCGTCCGGGATGATCTGCTCCTCCCGCGAACTCGGCCTCGGTGAGGACCACGACGGCATCATCGTGCTCCCGTCCGACGCCGGTGAGCCGGGCGATGACGCCTTCGGTGTCCTGGGTTTGGACGACGTCATCATCGAGTTCGAGATCAATCCCGACCGCGCCTACGCGCTCAGCCTGCGTGGCGTTGCCCGCGACTCTGCCCTGGCTTTCGGCGCGCCGTTCACTGACCCGGCTGACCGTGCGGCTCCGTCGGCCAATGCCGAGGGCTACCCGGTGCTGCTCGACGATCCCGAGGGTTGCCCGTTGTTCGTGGCTCGTTTGGTCTCGGGCTTCGACCCGACGGCTGCCACCCCTGACTGGATGGCCCGTCGTCTCACCCAGGCCGGAATGCGGCCGATCTCCCTGGCCGTCGACGTCACGAACTACGTGATGCTCGAGATCGGGCGTCCTATCCACGGCTACGACGCCGACAAGCTGACCGGCCCCATTCGGGTGCGCCGGGCGACCGAGGGCGAGCGACTCACCACCCTGGATGGCACCGACCGCAAGCTCTCACCCGAAGACCTCGTCGTCACCGACGACTCCGGAATCATCGGACTCGGGGGAGTGATGGGCGGCGAGCCGACCGAGATCTCGGAGACTACGACCCGGGTGTTGGTGGAGTCCGCGCACTGGGACGCCACCTCAATGTTCCGTACCGGCAAGCGCCACAAGATCTCTTCGGAGGCGGGCAAGCGCAACGAACGCGGTGTCGACCCTGCTGTGACCGAGGCTGCAGCCGACCGGGTCGTCGAGTTGCTGACGACCTACGGCGGAGCAACGGCCGAGCCCGGAGTCACCGTGGCTGGCGTGGTTCCCGCGGCCCCGACGCTGTTGCTGGCCCCCGACCTTCCGGCTCGGATCACAGGCATCGCCATCGCTCCAGACAAGACCGTGTCCGCGCTGCGTGCGGTGGGCTGTGAGGTGGACGCCTCCGAACAGGGGCTCATCGTCACGGTCCCTTCGTGGCGGCCCGACATCGCTGACCCCTATGACCTGGTCGAGGAGGTGGCGCGGGTCGTCGGGTACGACCAGGTGCCGTCCATCCTGCCGACGCCTGCGGGTGGGCGCGGACTCACGCGTCCGCAGCGCTTACGTCGTCGCCTGGGCCGGACCCTGGCGGGGGCGGGCCTGGTTGAGGTGATCAGCTTCCCGTTCGTAGGGACTGCAGCACTCGACCGGCTGGGTCTTCCAGAGGACGACGAACGGCGTTGGACGGTTCCGCTGTCCAACCCGCTCTCCACCGAGGAGCCGGCCTACACCACCACCCTGCTGCCCGGTCTGCTCAAGAGCGCCGCGCGCAACCTGGGCCGGGGCGCCGGCAGCGTGTCCCTCTTCGAAACGGCCACCGTGGTGGCCCCGGTCAAGGCCGGTTCTGCGCCAGCCCCCATCTTCGGCGTCGATCGACGCCCCACGGACGACGAACTGGCCACCCTGTTCGCGGCCGTCCCGGATCAGCCTCAACACCTCGGAGTGGTCCTCGTCGGACAGCGCGAACGCTCCGGTTGGTGGGGAGAGGGCCGGGCCGTTGCCTGGTCGGACGCCATCGCTGTGGTGCGTCGTCTGGCCGATGAGATCGGCGTCGAACTCACGGTTCAGGCGTCGGACCGGATGCCGTGGCACCCGGGTCGTTGCGCCGAACTGCTGGTGGACGGTCAGAGCATCGGGTACGCCGGTGAACTGCACCCGCGCGTCTGTACCGCCCATGGCCTGCCCGAGCGGAGCGCGGCGGTCGAGATCAACCTCGACGCGCTGATCGATGCCGCGCCGGAGGCGGTCCGCGGACCGGAGTTGTCGTCGTACCCCCAGGCCAAGGAGGACGTGTCCTTGGTGGTGGCCGACTCGGTGACCGTGGAGTCCGTGACCGGCGCGCTGCGCGAGGGAGCTGGGGAGTTGCTGGAGTCGATCCGTCTTTTCGACGTCTACACCGGCTCCCAGATCGAGGCCGGCACCCGCTCGCTGACCTTCGCGCTGCGCTTCCGGGCACCGGACCGCACCCTCACCGAGGACGAGACCGGCGCAGCGCGCGACGCTGCGGTCGCGCTGGCCATCGAACGGTTCGGCGCCGTCCAGAGGTAGGTCGACTCAGGCTTTGGTTGCCGTGCAGAGGAACACGCCGAACTCACGCTCACCTTTGAGAATGGTGGTGGCGTTCCTGAAGCTCACGTCGACGAAGCCAGCGTTGGACACCTGCTCGGCGAGGCGATCCCGGTCGAATCCGTGATGCCCGTCGAAGTCGACCTTGTCGGCGTGGAAGGCGCCATCAGGATCCTTCTCCAGATCCGCGATGGCCAGCTGGCCGCCGTCTACCAGGAGATCGGCCAGGGCTCGCAGTAGCTCGTGCAGGTCCTGCACGTGGTGCAGCGCCAGGGAACTCCACACCACGTCGAAGGACCCGTCGAGTCGATCTGTCGTGAGATCTGCTTGGACGGCGCGCAGTCGCTCACCGAGCCCGGACGCCTCGATCTGCTCCTGGGCAACCTTGACCATGCCGGCCGACGGATCGGTGATGAGGACGGAGCCGACGCGATCGGCGAGCAGGATGCTCAGCCGACCGGTACCGCCGCCGACGTCGAGGACGCTCGTCGCTGGGTTGAGAGGCACCACCTCTGCGATGGCCCGGGCCACCGCGACCTGACGCTCCTCGTGGCCGGGGTCGTCGTCCCACGTGGCAGCCCTGTCGTCGAATCCTTGGTGTTGGTGCATGGGTCCGACATTAGTCCCGACAGCATCCGGCTCGGGCTAGATCCTTCGGTGGAAGGTGATGGTGCCGTCGGGTCGTCGTTGGTGGGCGTAGTCGTGGTGGT
>CBDTZB010000315.1:0-3986 GCA_965364795.1 uncultured Nocardioides sp. | reverse complement strand
GAACGCGACGGCACCGCCACCACGCGTCAGGTCAACGTGGAAGGGCTCACCGGCCGTGTCTCCCTCGACTGAGCCCACCAACCGCACCGACGACTCAAACACCTCAGACCAGGGCTTCTCCCTGATAGAGGTCATCGTCTCGTTCGGCATCCTAGTCATGCTGATCGCCGCGATCACCCCCGCGCTCGTGGTGGGCATCCGCTCCAACGACGTGGCCCGCCGAGCCCAACAGGAGAAGGGTTTCGCGCAGACCGAGGTGGAGCTGATGCGCAGCCTTCCCTACCACGTCGCCCCAGCGGCGGGTGACTTCATCGATGTCCTCGACCGCTTCTTCCACGACACGGCCGTCCCGGGATCCTCCCCGATCTGCGGCTCGGCGAACGCCTATCGCGCTCCTGCCCTGACCACCGTCGGGTACGTCGGCCCCAGCGGCTCCCGCTGCTCCTGGGAGCCACCCGGCGCGTTCTACCGTCAGATCCGAACCCAGGCCGATGACCCCGATCTCGGTGACTTCATCTTGGTGATCAACACCCAGTTCCTCAACGACAACACCCCACCCACCGTCGTCCCCCCTCCCTCGAACTACGACAGCGGCGTCGTCGGCCGCGATGCTCCCCCCACCTCCCAACTCGGCGTCACCGTCAGCGTCTTCCGCGAAGGAAAGACGACCGGGCGACCGATGACGACCTACACCCAGATCGGCCGACGCGACCAATTGGATCCTCAGGTCAAAAGCTCGGTCGATGTCTCCGCCGTCGATGTCGGCACCGTCCTGCCCGACGGCTTCCCCATCACACTCTCCGGAGGGCTACTGGATCTGACGGCGTCCCTAACCCACATGAGCCGCGTCAACGCCGTGCTCTCCTCCACCACTACCGGAGTCTCCACCGGTCAGCAGGCCGGTGGCGCTGGCTTAACGGTCAGCGGCCCGCCCAACGCATCCGTGAGCGCACAGACCGTGAGCCCGGGCTCCCTGAACGCCTCCGGATGCGACCTGGTCTGCTGGGGTACGACGACCAGGTCAGCCCTGACCGTCACCGCAGGCGACGGACTCCCCAACGCGGCCAGCACTGGAGCCCCCCTCAAGGGGATCCTTCGCAGCGGCGACTTCACGCTGGCGGCGGGACAACCGGCGACGCTGCGACCCGAGTTGGCACTGAGCGGAACCCTCGTCTCCATCGCTGGCACTACTGAATCGAACAACGTCCTCGACGGGACGACGACCGCCTGCGCCCTCAGCGGAGCCGGTTCACAGGCGCGGATCCTCTCCGCCGGATGGCTACGAACCACCGCTCCCAACGACGCCGTCGCCCCCTCGGTCGTCGATGCCTGCGGGATGACGGGCACCGCACGTCTGTCGATCCTGCCCACCACCTTCGCCCCCTTGGGCGTCATTCGAGTGACCCTGGAGAACGCCCGAGCCCGCTGCACGGTCTCCGGCCCCAGCCATACGCCCGCAGCGGCAATCTCCTACAACGCCCTGATCGAGCGCTGGGAGAACGGCACCTACGTCGAAGCGGCGCGGATCAACGAGACCACCGGCCCCGACAAGCTGAACGACATCCCCCTCAGCACCGCCCTGGGTGGAGGACACGGCACGCTGGGCAAGTACATCGAGTCGTGGTCCGCCTTAAGGTCCAGCGGGATCATCACGTCCACCGGCAGCGAAGTCGTCAACGTGTCGGTGCCCGGCATCGTCAACATCGTCACCCAGCCGGTTCGTCCCGGCTCAGACGAGGGGGGCGTCGAGCTGGTGTCCTCGGCCTCGATCACCGTGGGCACTCTGGCCTGCCACGCCGAGGACCACCGATGAGGCGCGATCCCCGCACAGAGCCTCGTGACGCTGGCCTGACCATGGCCGAAGTGTTGGTCGCCATGACCCTGTTCGGGTTGCTCGGCACCATCCTCCTCGGGTTCGTGATCAGCACAGCGGCCGTGTCGGACAACGTGCGTGCGTCCACCTCGATCTCCGGGGACGCACGTTTGGCGTTGGAACGGATGAGCCGGGAACTGCGCCAGGCCCGCGACGTCGAGGCAGCGACGCTGACGACAGATGCGGTCAGCATCACCTTCTGGACCGACTTCAACGGAAACGACATCCGCGAGGTCAACGCCGTGGACCCCGAGGTGCTGACCTACCGCTGGGACCGCGACGCCCGTCGGCTCACCCTCACCGCGAACGACCCCAACGGGGTCGCGGTCACCCGCCCGGTTCTCGCCGGCAACGTCGAACTGATGACGCTCCGACTCCGCAGCAGCCTGTGGCAGTACGACGGCGCGGGCACCGGCGTTCGGGACGGCATCACCACCTGGCAGGAACTCGACGCCGCCGGATCTCCGGTAGGCAACGGCAACAACTCGCCGGATCCGATCGAACTCGACCATGTGGACCTCGTCTCCGCAGTCCTGCGCGTCTCCGACAGGGGCGTCACCCGGGACTACGTCATGCAGGTCGACCTTCGCAATCAGGGACAGGAATGAGCATGCGGAAGAACGACGAGGGCTCGGCCCTGGTCATTACCATCATGGTGATGGCCGTGGTGAGCGTCCTGGCCTCCACGGTCCTGGCCGTCACCATCAACAACCTCGGCTCCGTACGCCGCTCCCAGGACGCCTCCGCCGCCCTGGACGCTGCCGATGCCGGCGTCACCCAGGCCCTGGCCTACCTGCGCTCCCGCGGCACCCGCGGCCTGTCCTGCTCACCCACCTGCACCGCCAATCCCTGGGGGAACAGCGCGAACCCCACCAGCCTAGAGCTTCCAGGTGTCACCGATCAGAGCTACGACGTCTGGATCGAGCCACGCCCCACCTCGTCCGCCCCCGCGTTCTATCGGGTGCATTCGCTCGGCCGCAACGAGGACGGCGCCCGCGCCGTCCAGGTCGACGTCGAGCTGACCCTCGACGCCACCGGCCTACCCCTCGGCGTCTTCGCGCGCAGCGTTCAAGGTGGTGGCTCCGCCTCGGTTCAACGCGAGAGCATCTACACCACCGGCTGTGTCTACAACCGCAAACAGATTGCGATGTCCGGCAACGACCTGGTCACCGGCATCCCTGCAGCGGTGCACTCCTCGAAGATCGTCACCGAATCCAACGGCACCAACCCCAATTGCTCTTCCAGCAACAAGGCCATCCACGAGGACGGCCCATGCAGCACGAAGTACCCCTACGACCACGACGTCCAAGGCGGACCCCTCACCAGCACGTCCTGCTCCGGCGCGGTGACCGCCTTCCCCCAGTACTACGGTTCAAGAGACCTCAACTCCAACGGCCAGATCGACGTTAACGGTTCGTATCTGCGCAACGATCAGGCGCTCTTCGATCTCTTCAAAATCGATGACAACCCCCTGAACGACGCTCAGATGGAACAACTCAAGTCGATCGCTCAAAGCCAAGGGACCTACCGGACGACGCACGTCGTGGGGGCCAGCCCGAACCCGAACACGCACCCCGACTCGGTCTTCTACTTCGACCTGACCGACACCGACCCAGGCGGAATCGTCAATCTCAACGACATCGTCGGCTGGGGACGGGCCGGGAACATGTCCGCGTCGCACGCGGACTGCAAGCAGAAGTCCTTGATCATCGTCATCGAGGGTGGCAACGCCCGCCTGAACTCAAACCAGCAACTAGCCGCGACCTTGGCGATGACGTCGCGAGCGCCGTACGGCGAAGTCATCAAGGCCAACGGAACCGCGGACTTCATCGGCACGATCTTCTCCGACAAGATCAACCTGGTCGGAAACATCGATCTCTCGCTCGACGAGTGCTTCCTCGCGAACCTCAGCCCCAGCCTCTACACCGCCTCGGTGAGCAACTACATCGAAGTTGACCGCTGACTCAAACAAGTGGTCTCGACAAGCTCGACCAGCAGGACGAATCGGTGGTTGAGGAGGGACGGAGTCCTGTCAGTCCGGTGGTTGAGGAAGGACGAAGTCCTGTCAGTCCGGTGGTTGAGGAAGGACGAAGTCCTGTCAGTCCGGTGGTTG
>CBDTZB010000314.1:0-3989 GCA_965364795.1 uncultured Nocardioides sp. | reverse complement strand
GAACACCTGTTCGACACCCGATTGGATGGAGACCCTCAGCCCGCTAGGAAACTGAACCGCACGGTACGTCGATCGTTGTCGACGTTGAGATCGACCAGGCAGATGCTTTGCCACGTCCCCAGGGCCAGTCTCCCCTCGAGGACGGGGACGGTCGCGTGCGGCGGCACCACGGCCGGCATCACGTGCGACCGACCATGGCCCGGTGAGCCGTGACGGTGGCGCCACCGATCATCGGCCGGCAGTAGATCGCCCAGGGCCGCGAGCAGATCGTCATCACTGCCAGCCCCGGTCTCGATGATCGCGATCCCAGCGGTGGCGTGCGGAACGAAGATCTGGAACAACCCAGCACCACGGCCGGCCACGAAATCGGCGCAGTCGCGGGTCAGGTCCAGCACGGCCTCTCGATCACCGGTGTTGTAGTCACGGGTTTCGCTGTCCATCATGCGCTCCTGTCAGATCGAGGTGCCGGAACTGCGTACGGCGGGTGGATTGCGCTCGCCGCCGGCGCAGGAGGTCATGGGCTCCGGGGCGGTCTCCCCCGAGCCGTACTGGGCGATGAACAACCCAAGGCGCGGGTCATCGGCCCCTTCCAGCAGCAACCGGGTCCCCCAGACGGTCACCACCACGGGAGCCTCGAGGTCGGCGTACGGCGAGAGGATGCCGTTCTGCGGAAGCAGCGCCGCCAACGCGTCCACGTCCTCCCGGTTCAGGCCGGGACGGTAGGTGACCCAGACCGTGCCGTGTTCGAGGTCGTGTACGGCGTTCTCGTTCGGCACCGGCTCGTCGTAGACCCCGCAGTCGAGCCAGATCGAGTTGTGCCGACCGCCGACCGGTGGCGCGACGTCGTAGTCGACCTCCTTGTCGGTGTGGTCCGCCTCCAACTCGGGGAAGGACTCCACGCCGTCCAGATTCACCTCGGTCGGTTCCATCATGAGGGGAATCGCCAACGCCGACACCAACAACGTCACCGCCCCCACCGCGGCCACGACCACGCCGAACCAGCGACGCCTCGAACGGACCGTCTGGGTCGGCGCAGGTTCGACCGGCAGGTAGGGCGAATACGACGGCGGCGGCCCGGGTGGCGGTGGCGCCTCCGACATCAGGCCTCCAGCGCCTTCTCTATGCGTTCGACCTTGGCGCTGAGTTGCCCGTCGTAGCCGGGACGGATGTCCGCTTTGAGCACCAGCCCCACCCTCGGGGAGCTGGCCGCGACGACGTCGATCGCTTGCTTGACCACCGCCATCACCTCGTCCCACTCCCCCTCGATGTTCGTGAACATCGCGTTGGTCTCGTGCGGCAGACCTGACTCGCGCACGACGCGCACCGCGGCCGCCACTGCCTCGGTGACCGAGCCGTCCGGGTCACTACTCATGGGGCTCAGGCTGAAGGCGACGATCATGGGCTCACGATATCCACAGGCCCATCGGACCCCCGGGCCTACCCGAAAATCTGATAGCGCCCCCGGGCCATGAAGAACCCCTGCTCCTGGACGGTGCTGATGCACGTCACCCCGATCTCTTCAGCAAGACACTGGAAGGACGACCCGGTCCAGGCCGCCACCCCGCCGTACCCCAGCACCGGCGGGCCCGGGGTGCGGATCGTGTCGCTGTTGCAGACAGGGACGAAGCCGCGTTCGGTGAATTCAATACGCCCCACGAGGGGGTTGGGCGCCTCGATGCACTCGGCGTCATCGCGCACGCCGCCCTGACTGATCTCACAACTCATCGGGATCCCCGGATCGTCGAGCACGCAATAGATGTTTCCGGTCGGCGTGGCGAAACGACTGAACTCCTGGAGCACGTCGTTTTGGACGAGTGCTGCTGCGAAGTGCCCGACCGCCTCGTCGTACGTTCGCGGTGGCGTGTCCAGGCGGCCGTCCGGCGGCGCCGATGTCGTGGGCCCCTCTGCGGAATCAAGAGACGTCGTCGGATTCGGACTCGCCTCGACGCTGACAGTCACTGTCGCCGTGGCGGGAGTCGGAGCCGTCGAGGGCACGTCGTTTGAGCAGCCCGCCGCCACCAGACCAACCGTGGCGGCGAGAAAGTTGACGAGGTGGAGCCGACTGAACCTCACCCGAACAGCCTGACACCAGCGGTCCACGACGTATAGGCCTTCGGCTACATGTTCTTCCCCTGGACTTCTCGCCCGAAGCCGAGAACGACACAACCGCCGCCCCGGGGCCACAGTTGTGTGGCCCCAAAGGACGGCGGTCGCCTCCCCGCAAGGGGGTTTACTTCGTGACTGTTCAGCCGTTACGCAGGCTCCGCAGGACGTACTGCATGATCCCGCCGTTGCGGTAGTAGTTCGCCTCGCCGGGAGTGTCGATGCGCACCACAGCGTCGAAGGTGACGTCGCCCGCGGTGACCTTGACGGTCTTCGGGGTGCGGCCCTCGTTCATCTCGGTGACGCCCTCGACGGAGAACGTCTCCTCACCGGTCAGCCCCAGCGACTCGGCGTCCTGACCCTCAGGGAACTGCAGGGGAAGGACACCCATCCCAATCAGGTTCGACCGGTGGATGCGCTCGTAGGAGGTCGCAATAACGGCCTTGACGCCCAGAAGCGCGGTGCCCTTGGCGGCCCAGTCACGCGAGGATCCGGAGCCGTACTCCTTGCCGGCGAGCACGACGAGGGGAATGCCCTCAGCGGCGTACTTCTCGCTGGCCTCGTAAACGGTGGTGACCGGCTTGTCCTCAGCGGTGAAGTCGCGGGTGAAGCCACCCTCGGTGCCTTCGGCCAACTGATTGCGCAGACGGATGTTCGCGAATGTGCCGCGAATCATGACCTCGTGGTTGCCGCGGCGCGAGCCGTAAGAGTTGAAGTCCCGCTGGCCCACGCCGTTCTCGGCGAGGTAGGCCCCAGCCGGCGAGTCCTTCTTGATCGCGCCGGCGGGCGAGATGTGGTCGGTGGTCACCGAGTCACCAAGCTTCAGCAGGACCCGGGCCCCGGAGATGTCCTCGACCGGGGTCGGCTCGTCGGGCATGCCGTCGAAGTAGGGAGGACGACGCACGTAGGTCGACTCGGGGTCCCACTCGAAGGTCTTACCCTCGGGCGTGGGCAGCGAGCGCCAGGCCTCGTCGCCCGCAAAGACGTCGGAGTAGCCGTCGGTGAACATCTCCGAGGTGATCGCGTCGGCGATGACGTCCTCGACCTCGGCCGCGGAGGGCCAGATGTCCTTGAGGAAGACGTCGTTGCCGTCCTGGTCCTGGCCCAGCGGGTCCTCGTAGAGGTCGACGTCCATGGAGCCGGCCAACGCGTAAGCAACCACCAACGGCGGGGAGGCCAGGTAGTTCATCTTCACGTCCGGGTTGATCCGCCCCTCGAAGTTGCGGTTGCCGGAGAGGACCGAGACGACGGCGAGGTCGTTGTCGTTCACTGCTTGGGAAACCTCGGGGATGAGCGGACCGGAGTTACCGATGCAGGTGGTGCAGCCGTAACCGACGAGGTTGAAGCCAAGCTTGTCGAGGTACGGCGTGAGGCCGGACTTCTCGTAATAGTCCGAGACCACCTTGGAGCCGGGCGCCAGAGTCGTCTTGACCCAGGGCTTGCGGTTCAGACCCTTCTCCACAGCGTTCTTGGCCAGCAGCGCCGCGGCGATCATGACCGACGGGTTCGAGGTGTTGGTGCACGAGGTGATAGCAGCAATCGCTACCGCGCCGTGGTCGAGCTCGAACTCCGTCCCGTCCGCCAGGGTGACCGAAGCAGGGTTGCGAGGCCGGTCGTGCGTCGGGGTGTGGTCGTGGTCGTGCGGCTTGTCCTCCGCAGACTGTCCCTCAAAGGTGGCCGGCGGGTCACTAGCCGGAAAGGACTCGGCCGAGGACCGGTCCGCGCCACCCTTGGCGATGGCGAAGTCGTCGTCGACGTAGTCCTGCAGCGCCGAACGGAAGCAGTCCTTCGCCTCGGTCACGGCGACGCGGTCCTGCGGACGCTTGGGACCGGCAAGGGAGGGAACGACGGTGGAGACGTCCAGCTCGAGCTTCTCCGAGAAGCGC
>CBDTZB010000313.1:0-4001 GCA_965364795.1 uncultured Nocardioides sp. | reverse complement strand
CATGGGTGTCTCCTGCGGTAGGTCGCGCGTCGTGGTCAGTCTTCGCTGTGCCACGAGGACGACTCCCGTACGCCGGGTTCCGCGGTACCACCTCGCTTGCCTCACCGACTGGTCTCGACTCGCTCGACCGATCGCTGCGACCGCTTCCTTGCGGCTGTTACGGGCCTACCCGTCCGGTTCTACTGAGTCAGACCCGATCGACCTTCGAGCGTGTCGCGACTGTTCTTCCGGAGACTCGCCGCTGATAACGGCTCAAACGTCTTTGCTGAATCCTACGCGGGCCTGACTCGGCGGCGCCAATCGTTTCCCGGGTCTATCGTCGCGCCACCCGAACGGGCTTCGACGTCGCGGTGCCTCGTGCATGACCCGGGGTGATCGCCGTGACCTTGACCTTGATCCTCTTCCCCCTGTCCTTGCCAGTCACCCGGTAGGAGGACGCCGTCGCCCCGTGAATCTTCCACTTTCCGCGGAACCACTGGAAGCGCACACGTCGCGCCGAGGGAGACCACGCCCCCTTACCCGCTTTCTTCACCCTGAGTTGTTTGCCCATCGTGGCCCGACCCACAATTCTTGGGCGCACCTTCAACGTGGCTGCAGGTCCGGTCCGAACCTCTACGGCCGGCGAGGTGGCCGTCCCGGGTGGGCGATCGACCGCCACGGCCACCACCGACACGGCGACCTGGTGCCGGTGATCCGAGGCGGTCAGACGGTACTGCTGTGCGGTGGCACCAGCGATCGGGCTCCCGTTGCGTAGCCACCGGTAACCGAAGCGGGGGCTGTCGGCGTCCCAGATTCCAGGGTCGGCAGTCAGGACCCCGGAGGTGACCGCCGTACCGAGTATTCGCGGCCCGGAACCGGTGGGCGCCACGGGGCCAGCGCACGACGGCCCGGCCTGACCCGTGGTGTTGCTCCGACCCGGCGTCGGGCTCGCGAGGCGGAACTGGTCGCTCGTCGAGCCTTGCCGCTGGGAGGAACGGTCAGGGCCCGGGTAGGCGATCGCCAGTGTTTGGGGCGAAGCGACAGCAGCGCTCACGCAGCCCCAGGTGACACATCCAGTAGGAGTCTCTTGGACCCCAGTGGTCACACAAGCCTGGCCGGTGGCCGGTAGGGCACGACCAAGCGTCTCGTCCCGAACGGAGCCAAGTCGGCTGTCGCTGGACGACGTCCCGATGAGCAGGGGCACCGAGTTGTCCCGCTCGGCATACAGATCGGCGTCGATCGTGTGGGCGCCCAGTCGGCCACCCGCGCCGTCGTAGATCACCACCCGATAGGGCTGAGCAGCAGGATCAAGCTCACCATCGTTCGGATCGACGAGTTCGACGTACTGCGCCGTGGCGTCATGGTCGACCGCGAGCATCACCTCGTTGATCCTCAGTGCCGCGAAAGAAGGCGGTGGAGACCCCCCACATCGCGCGTCGGTGTTGGTCGACCACCTCGCTCCGACACCAAAAGCGTTCAGTCTGCGCAGATTTTCGCCGTCAGCGTCGACGGTCGCCATCGTGTGCGCACCGTTCTCGTAAACCGTCAGGACGATCTTGGAGCCGTCCGGTGAATACGACGCGCTTCCGTGTGCGGTGTTCCCGTTGAACGCCGGATCGGTGTAGAGCACTCGCGGGTTGCTGCCGTCGATGTGGAACTCCATCAACTCCTGGAGATTTACATTCGGGTCTAGCGTCTGTCGGCTCAGCAACAGCCGGCCTGAGTCTCCGCGAACGTCGAGCTGGGTGTAGTTGTACTGACCCGAGCCCGCAAGGACGAGCTCTGGAGTTCCTCCTTCAGGATTGATCCGCCACACCTCGTTGCCCTCGGCGTACCTCTCGTTGTGAGTTCCGGCGAAGTAGATCCACTGGCCGTCCGGACTCCAGACCGGCGCGTCACCTCCCGAAAGACGCCACAGTTTGTCGTCCATCAGTGGCGTGGTCGCTCCCGTGAGCGGGTCGACCAGGACCAACTGCAGGTAGGAGGTGCCCGGGTTCGCATAGAAAACGTAGGAGACGGCGGCGAGTTGAGTGCCGGCCGGCGACCACGCTGGTGCCCGGTCGCCGCTCTTGGTGGTCAGCCGGGTCTTGTTCGTCCCGTCCGCGTTCATCCGCCAGAAGCCCACAAGAGAGGACCCGCCGATGCCCGCGTAGGCAATCTGCGTGCCGTCCGGGGAGATCGCCGGCGATAACGCGTTGTCGGCAAGGGGTTGTTGCTGGGTGCCGTCCGTGCAGGTGGATCGGATCCGATACTCCTGCCCGGTGAGGGCGCCACCCGTCGCGTAGTAGATGAGATCGCCGTTCTCCCCATCCGGAGTGGCCGAAGCGGGGCCGGGCTGCGCGACCAGGGTGGCGAGAGCCAGGACCAAAGCAGTAAGAAGCGCAGGAAGCACGGGAAGCGCGACCAGACCATGTCGACCAAGCCGTTTGCGCGATGAGAAGAACCGGTGCGACATGCTTGCTCCTTCTGTGGAGATGACTCACCAATCTGCCACTGGGAGACTCACGAAGGCAATGCCCCGATAGGGTCAATAATTCACCACCACCTGTGAGGAGCCGGCGTGAACACCAGTGCCCGTTCACGCGCCCTTCTCGCCCAGGAATCGGTCACCGCCGAGACGCTGCGGACTCAGGCAGACAGACCCATCACCCTGACTCCCGACTCACGCGAGTTGGTGGAGAAGCTGCGCCGGAGGTCGGTTCGCAGCGGGCTGCTCTCGCCCCGCGGCTACAACCTGACCATTTCGCACAAACATCGGTTCCTCTGGTTCCGCGTGGCCAAGGTCGGCACCCGGTCGCTCTTCGAGCACTTCGAGGGCAACGGCGTGGTGCTGGACGTTCGCGGGGCGGTCAACCTTCGCTACCCGACCGCGTTGGTGGAGGACTACTTCGCCTTCGCATTCGTCCGGCACCCGGTGGACCGGTTCATCTCGGCCTGGCGCAACAAGGTCGTGGACGCCAACTACTTCGAGTTCGACGCCGCCACCCACCAGCAGATGCAGGATCTGCCCGCGTTCATCGAGTACGCCGAAGGGCTCGATCTCGACGCCTCCGACCGACACATCGCCCCACAGAGTCGGCTGATTGACCTCACCCGCGTGGACTATTTGGGCCGGCTGGAGAGCTTCTCCGACGACGTCGCCGCGGTCTGCGCCAGGTTGAGACTGCCGCCGGCGGCCCTGCCCCGCAAGAACTCCACGTCCTTCGGGTCACCGGACCCGGTCGCGTCCGAGACACGTCGGCGCATCGCGAACCTCTACCAACGCGACCACCAGATCTTTGGCTACCCCGCCACCTGAGACACCCCTGAAGTGGGCGGGCCGATGGTCCGTAGGCTTGCTCCCGTGACGAACTCTTCTGCTGCCGCACCCACCACTGCCTGGGGCTTCGGCCTGGCCACCATCGATGCGAACGACACGGTCCTCGACGTCTGGTTCCCCACTCCCGACTTGGGAACCGCTCCCGACGGGGCGAGCGCTCCGGTCGAGTTGAACAACCTCGCCGGTGGCGACTCGGCCCGCGGCGTACGCCGTGAGGTGGTGCAGGTCGAGATCGCCGATCTTCAGGCCGCACCGACCAGCACCGAGGAGGTCTGGCTTCGCCTGCACCTGCTTTCCTCACGTGCCGTGACCCCCCACTCCATCTCGATGGAGGGCGTCTTCGGGCTGCTGACCAACGTGGTGTGGACCTCTGCTGGCCCCTGCGCCATCGATGACTTCGAGTCCACCCGGCTTCGGTTGCGGGCCGCCGGCCAGCACATCACCGTCTTCGGGGTCGACAAGTTCCCGCGCATGGTCGACTACGTCATCCCGGCCGGCGTCCGGATCGCCGACGCCGACCGCGTCCGCCTCGGCGCCCACCTGGCCGAAGGCACGACCGTGATGCACGAGGGCTTCGTCAACTTCAACGCCGGCACCCTCGGCGCGTCCATGGTCGAGGGCCGGATCTCCGCCGGTGTGGTGGTGGGCGACGGCTCGGACGTGGGCGGCGGCGCCTCCATCATGGGCACCCTGTCCGGTGGCG
>CBDTZB010000312.1:0-4004 GCA_965364795.1 uncultured Nocardioides sp. | reverse complement strand
GCCGAACTCCTGCCAGACCTGGTCAGGCGACTGTCCGCCGGGGATGGCGTGGACCCGTTCGGGTTTGCCGAGGACCTTGGCCCAGCGCTCGATGAGGTCGGGGCTCGAGGCCATGGGTTCTGGGCCGGGGGCGGTGATCACGATGTGGCGTTGGGTGCCGGGAAGTTGGTCGAGGAGTAGGTCGATCTGCTCCGAAGTGGCCTCGCCGAGAAGGGGTTGGCTCACGACGTACACGTCCTTGCCGGGCGCCTTAAGAAGTCGTCGGCAGATCCTTGCCCAGGCTCCCTCCACCTCGTTGCGTCGATAACCCCACGCCTTGTGTTGGCGAGTGATCTCGATAGCGGCGCGAAACCCATCGTCGGGGGTCGGCACTGGGGTGCGGACGCCCAGCTCGGCCAACGCGTCCCGGTGGTGATGGATCGCGGATTCGATGACGTCGCCGGGGCCGCCGGCCAAACCGATGTGGAGAAAGACTTGGCGCTTGCTCATGCTCAGAGGCTCGCCGTCGTCCATGACCTGGGGGTGCTGGTTCCGTGGCGCCTTCTCAACCGTTAGGTGAACATCGCGCAACCGCGAGTCGGCGCATCTTGACGCGCTGAGACCGCCGAGTCGGCGCGTCTTGCACGATTAGCGCCGACTCGCGCCCTCCCGAACGTCAATTAACGCCGACTCGGGCTCCACCGAGCGTCAACTAACGCCGACTCGCGGAGGGGTAGAACGTGTTTCAGTTTCGCTCTACGATGCCGGAATGACGACGCCTGAAGCCATCATCTGGAATGCCGCCAACGACGATCACCCAGCTCGCCGGGCATCGCAGCGCTCGTACGCCGCGGTGGCGCAGGGAGACCTTGAGCAGTGGCTGCAGGTGTACGCCGAGGACGCGATCATCGAGGACCCGGTCGGCCCCTCGATGTTCGACCCGGAGGGCCGCGGGCATCACGGCCACGCGGGCATCTCCGCTTTCTGGAAGCAGGCCATCGATCCGATCGACACGTTCTTGTTCACCATCGAGGAGTCCTTCGCGAACCCGGGCAGCAACACCTGCGCCAACCTCGGCAGCATCAAGACGTCGTTCGCAGACGGCAGCCACACCACGACCGAGTTGATCATGGTCTACGTGGTCAACGACGAGGGTCGAGTGACGTCGATGCGGGCGTTCTGGGAGCCGGAGCGAACGATGGCGTCCTTCACCTCCGCCTAGGACTAGCTGAATCAGCCTGGCACGCCCGCCTGGGCGCGCTCGAGCCAGTTGACCAGCGGGCGTGCGGCCTGCCAATCCGCGCGCACGTGGTCGACGAGTTCCTCGGTATGGATGAACTTCTCGAAGCCGTAGGACTTGCTGAGAATCAACTGCTTGTGCCGCAGTAGGTCGATTCGTGGATGATCGGCGTCGTACCCCCGAGGGGTGGTCTTCAACCGTTCGCCACCGACCTCGAAGCCAGCCTTCGCCGCAGTGGTCAAGGTGCGCTTGAGAGTCGGCCCGGTCTTGTCGTGAGCCATGGCCGCGCGAATAGCCGCCAACCGCTCGCCCGATGCTTCGTAGAAACCACCGCCGACGGTGAAGCCACGTGCTGCGATCTGAACGTAGTACCCCGTGCTGGGACCTGCGGCCACGAAGGCGCCCTGGCCGGTCTTGTAGGGGGTCTTGTCCTTCGAGAAGCGCACATCCCGGTGGGGGCGGAAAATCTTGGCCTCACCGAACTCCGGAGCCAGCGCCGCGCAAAGCGCGGTCATCGGGCCCTTGACGGCCTCGTCGTAGATCGACTTGTGGGCGGCCCAGAACGACTTGGTGTTGTCGATCTCGAGGTCGTCGTAGAAGTCGAAAGCCGCGACTGGGAAGCCGCTGAACGGGGAGTCAGCCATGTCGAAGAGTCTAGGGGCGGCGGTCTCGACGAGCTCGACCAGCGGAGGGAGCGGACGACGAGATTCGAACTCGCGACATCGACCTTGGGAAGGTCGCGCTCTACCAACTGAGCTACGTCCGCATGCCCGGGCGACCGGACAGCGGCGATGTTACCTGCTCCCGAGGCTGCTCGGTGATCAGGCCAGTCGGGTGTACGCCGGGTGGCGTGGTTGTACGTCGTCCCCCGAGGACCTTCCGGTCATCCGGCGGTGCGCCCAGGGCGCGGCTGAGGTGCGGAACCAGTCCGCATGCTCGGCCAAGGCCTGACGTCGACTCAGCGTCGGCATCGGGCGCGGTGTCACCGGCATCAGGTCGTGAGAGGTGCCGAGGACGTCGAGCACCTGGGCCGCCATCCGCTGATGCCCAGCCGGCCCCATGTGCATCCGGTCGGGATCCCACAGTCCCCAGTTGCGATACTCCCGCATCCGCCAGAAGTCCACCACGGTGGCGCCATGCCGGTCGGCGCTCTCGCGCACCATCTCGTTGTAAACAGCGAAGCGCCCGCGGAACAACTGATAGGTGGAGGAGTGCCCGGGGTCGAAGGCGGTCCACACCAGCAGGCGTGCGCCGGTGGCGGCCAGACGACCCAGGGCCTCGTCGTACGACGCCCACAAGCGATCGAGGTCAACGGCGGGGCGGATGATGTCGTTGGCGCCGGCGTAAATGGTGACCAGGTCCGGCTTCAGCGCGATCGCCGGGTCGACCTGTTCACCCAGGATCCCATCCAGCTTGCGCCCCCGAATCGCGAGGTTGGCGTAGCCGAAGTCGGGGTCGGTTCGCGAAAGCACCTCGGCGACCCGGTCGGCCCAGCCGCGAAGCCCGTTGGGCCGGCTGTCGTCGGGGTCGCCGAGTCCCTCGGTGAATGAGTCGCCTAGCGCGACGAATCGTTGGTATCCCACAGCACCCATTGTCCGGACCGCGCCTGAGGTGGGACAGTCAGGGCTCTGTCGGGGTTCCTGGGTAAGGTGCGACCGTGCTGCTCTCAGACCGCGACATTCTTGCGGAGATCGACCAGGGTCGGATCGCGATGGACCCATGGGATCCCGCCATGCTGCAGCCGTCATCGATCGATGTGCGGCTGGACCGCTACTTCCGCGTCTTCGAGAACCACCGCTACCCGCACATCGATCCCGCCGTCGACCAGTCCGACCTGACCCGCGAGATCGAAGCGCCGGGGGACGAGGCGTTCATCCTGCACCCGGGTGAGTTCGTCCTCGGATCGACGTACGAAGTGATCTCGCTGCCCGACGACGTCGCGGCCCGGGTCGAGGGGAAGTCGTCCCTGGGTCGTCTCGGCCTGCTCACCCACGCCACCGCCGGCTTCGTGGATCCCGGCTTCTCTGGGCACGTCACCCTTGAGTTGGCCAACGTCGCCACCCTCCCGATCAAGCTCTACCCCGGCATGAAGATCGGTCAGTTCTGCTTCTTCCGGCTCTCCTCGCCGTCGGAGCACCCCTACGGGTCGGAGAAGTACGGTTCTCGCTATCAGGGGCAGCGCGGGCCGACTCCCTCGCGGAGTTTCCAGAGCTTTCACCGCACCGTCATCTGATAGCGACACCTGAGTTCACGTCAACATAGTGAGCAAGGTCTCGTAGGCGAGAACGCATACTGGGCTGGCAGTCCGAAAATCCCACGACCCGAGTGAGTCAGGTCACGACGCTGTGCACAATGTCGAGAAGTTGTGGGGACATGGTTACCGTCGTGTGCATCGCACGGGACCTTAAGTACGACAGGATTCAACCGAGGCCGGGGGGCCAGGAAAGAACTCAGCACCCCGAACTATGAGGGGGAACCGAATGAGCACCGAGACGTACGCCAACGTGGCGACAGAGTCGGAAAGCATCGCCACAGGCGGCAAGACGCCTGCGCAGAGCCGTCACCTTCGGGTGACGTCGGCGGCTGATCTTGAGCGCCGGGTCGCAGAACACCCGATGCCGGTCGGACGCTGGCGCGAGCGCATGTTCGTCCTGCTGGTTGGGGCCGACCTCGCCGCGATCACTCTCGGTCTCGCGCTGATTCCCGGATCTTTCACGTCAGCCTCGGTGGGGATGTACGTCATCGTTGTCCTCGCGCTTCAGGTCTGGGGGGCCTACCGGGCCCG
>CBDTZB010000311.1:0-4007 GCA_965364795.1 uncultured Nocardioides sp. | reverse complement strand
CCATCTCGTGGGTCCGGCCGTCGCGTCCCACGAAGGAGACCGACACCGTCTCGAACCCCTTGTGGCGCTGCATCTGGGCGTAGAGCGCGTAGGCCTGCCGGTCAGCGTCGGTGAGATCCACCGAGTCGGTGAACAACGTCAGGAGCGCACGCGGCCACAGCCGCCGAGCCAGGACGACGTTGACCTGAACACCCAGCACCACGATGACCGCCGCGACGTAGATCAGTCCGATCAGACCGAGGACCAGCCCGAAGGTCGCGTTCATGTTGCTGGTTCCGGCCAGCACCTTCGTGGCGTAGGAGGCCCCGGCCCACTGGAGGAGTTGCAGGCCCGCCGCCACGAAGAACGCCCCGGGCGCAGCCCTACCGAATCGGTGGGACCGCGGGGCAGCAAGACGCAGCAGCCCGGTCAGGACCATCCCGACGATCAGAAAGGTGCCGAGCCGGATCAGCCAGCGCTGCGATCCGGCGAACTCCATGCCCAACGAGGTGTTCTCACTCGCCGTCACCGTGGCGGAGAAGATCGACACCCCCAGCACCGCAAGCCCGGCGAGACCCAACAGCACCAGGCTCTTCACCCGCTGCCGCACCGGGTTCGGCCGACTGTTGCGCGGCACCGACCAAGCGGTGGCCATGATGTTCTGGGTGGCTTGTCCGAGCCCGATCGCGCCGTAGGACGCGGCGAGAACTCCGACGATCACGGCCGACGTCGACCCCGTCAGACCCTCGGGTCGGCCGAGCTGGTCGCCGATGATCGGGAACTGGCTCAACGCCGAGTTGAGCACCGAGGCTTGGAGTTCCGGGTTGCCCTGGAGGAGAAAGCCAAGGATCGAGGAGGCCAGCAGGAGCAAGGGGAAGATCGCGATGAACGCGTAGTAGGTCAGCGTCGCGGCGAGGTAGTTCCCCTGGTCGTCGAAGAACTTGTAGAGCACAGCGAGCGGGAAGCCGAGGACGGTACGCCTACGCTGAGTCCGGTCGGCAGCCCCGATCAGGCCCATCCGCGCTCCTCGTGGTCGGTACAACAATTCATGGGAACGTCAGGTTCCCATCATTGTCGACCTCGAAGAAAGCGATCTTCGTCGGGTTCTCCGCTTCGTCCGCGGCGAGGGAGACGGCGATCTTGTTGGTGGCGTTGCGGGCCACGTCGAGCACCACCTCGACGGCCTCGGCAGGGCTGAGGTGGGTGCGGACGGCTTCCAGGTCGCTTGGCCGGATCGAGGCGGGCGTCCAGATCATGGCGTCAGTGAGGCCGAGCGCAGCCTTGGCCAGGTCTCTCAACGTGCTGGACCGGTAGCCGTCGATGTCGGCGAACGTCTCCGCGTTGGCACCCTGCTCGACCGCCGCAAGGCTCCGACGCGACATACACAGCCGACACTCGTGTTGGCGGGCTCCGCGCAGTCGGATCAGTTCGGTGGTCAGGTCATCGAGAACACGCAGTCGGGCCACCGCCCGCATGAAGTCCTCGATCACCGGCCAGGCGTCCTCCACAGGACGGACCGGCGCTTCGAACCACTCGTCATCACCGAAGATCGCGTCCAGGGCAGCCCGCACGCGCGGACCGTAGTCGGCGACGAAGACCATCTGGGTGGCCGAGACGAACTGACGGCCGAGTTCAGAGGTCCAGTCGGTCCGGATCGTATCGTCGATGGTGGACACATCGACCGCAAACTGCTCGGCGAAAGCGACAACCCCCTCATGCGGCACGGCCACCAACCCAGCCCCTGGCAGAGGCGTGAGATCAACAGCGTTCGCGGTGGCCGCCCGCATCGATTCGAACACACTCGTGTTGAGATCTGTGGGACGAACGCGCACCATCTCGGTGAGCGCGGCGGCGGCTTCTGGCGCGTACAAGGACAATGCAGTGGCACCGCCGATTCCCCATGAGTCGGACATCCGACCAGTATGGAGCACAGGCGAGGGCCTCGTGCACGGAGTAGTTGAACCTTTGCACACCCCTTTTTCGGCTCCGCTACGCGACAGCGCGGACACCTGCCACGTCTAGAGTCCGGGCATGACGACGAGCGAGACGCCCGAACAGATTCCGCTCGGTTCGGGCTTCGGCACCGACACCACCGCGATGGAGGTTCTCGACGGTGTCGAGCTGTCTGGCCGAACCGCGCTGGTCACTGGGGGCTACTCGGGGATCGGGCTCGAACTGGTCCGCGCCCTGACCGACGCAGGGGCGGAGGTCCTGATCCCCGCCCGACGACCGGAGGAGGCCAGTCGCGCGCTGGCCGGGATCTCCGGGGTGCAGGTCGATCAGATGGATCTGGCCGACCCCGAGCAGGTTCAGGCGTACGCCGAGCAGGTCGTCGCCAGCGATCGCTCAGTGGACCTCGTGATCACCAACGCCGGGATCATGGCGTGCCCCGAGTCGCGCACACCGCAGGGTTGGGAGAGCCAGTTCGCCACCAACCACCTCGGTCACTACGCCTTGGTCAACCGGGTGTGGCCGGCGCTCGCTGAGGGCGCCCGCATCGTCAGCGTCTCCTCCTCAGGCCACCACTACTCCCCGATCCGCTGGGAGGATCCGTGGTTCGACGAGGGCTACGACAAGTGGTTGGCCTACGGACAGTCCAAGACCGCCAACATCCTCTTCGCGCTGGGTCTCGACCAGCGCGCCGCGGCACACCCCGACGGTCGCAACATCACCGCCTTCTCCCTGCACCCGGGCGCGATCCTCACCAACCTCGGTCGCCACCTTGATCGCGACGATGTGGCGGCGCTGATGGAGCCGGACGAGAACGGCGTGGTGCAGATCCCAGAGTTCAAGTCTCCGCAGGCGGGCGCCGCGACGGCGGCCTGGGCAGCAACCTCGCCCCTTCTCGCCGACCACCCCGGGAGTTTCCTGGCCGACTGCGACATCGCGCCGTGGGCGGAGGAGCCCGACGGCCAGCACACAGGTGGCGACGGGCACGGCGTACGCCGCTATGCCTTGGATCCGGAGCAGGCCGAACGGTTGTGGACCTGGTCCGCGGAGCTGACCGGGGTCGACGCCCTCAGAAGGTGAGGTGGTGGCTCAGGTCGCCAGCCTGGTCGACGTACATCGTCCTGATCTGGAACCACCACTGCCCGTCGATGAGCTGGAAGGTGTCTCCGTATCGACCGCTGATGATGATCTGGAGCGGGAGTTCGTCGGTGGCCTGCGTGACTTGGTAGTAGGAGCGGGCAGTGGCGACGCCCGAATCCGCATCGACCTCGATGATCGCGTTGGTGGTCACGTGCTTGGTCTTCGGGGTGCCGTCCGGATAGAGCCGCACCGCGGAGGCGTAGAGGGCACGCACGGCGTCGCGACCCTCGAACCGCGCGGCCGGCGGAGCGTCCTCCTGTCCATGGATCGCCCCGTGCGCGAACAGGTCGGCGACACCGTCGAAGTCGCCGGCGTCCATCCGCTCGGCGTAGGTGTAGAGCAGGTTCTCGATGGCGCGGGCGTGGTCGGTCACCTGTCGAGCCTAGGTGCCCCGAAACGCCTTCGCTCGCGATCTCCAAGCATCAGGTGCACGGAGATCACGAGCGAAGGGGCCGCCGGGGTGACGTCTAGTAGGACTTGGGCAATCCCAAGCTGTGGCTTCCTACGAAGTTGAGGATCATCTCGCGCGACACCGGCGCGATCCGTCCGAGCCGCGCCGCGAGCAGCATGCTGGCCAGGCCGTACTCCTGAGTCAGCCCGTTGCCGCCGTGGCTGTGGACGGCGACGTCCGTGGCGTTACAGGCGATCTCGCCACCGGCGTACTTCGCCATGTTGGCGTATTCGCCGGCCCCGAAGTCGTCGCCGGCGTCGTAGAGCGCCGCCGCCTTCTGCTGCAGCAACCGGGACTGCTCGAGCTCGATCTTGATCTTCGCCAAGGGGTGGGCGATGCCCTGGTGCGCCCCGATCGGCTGGCCCCAGACCTCGCGGGTCTTCACGTACTCGACCGCCTTGTCCAAGGCGTAGCGGGCCATTCCGTTGGAGAACGCAGCACCCATGATCCGCTCCGGGTTCAGCCCAGCGAAGAGCTGCACGATGCC
>CBDTZB010000310.1:0-4024 GCA_965364795.1 uncultured Nocardioides sp. | reverse complement strand
GAGGCAGAACTCGACCAGGCGTGGGTGCGCTACCACGAGACCGTCGAGCGCAACGTCGCCGCACGCAAGACCTACAAGGCGGCGCTGAAACAGCACGCAAAGGCCGACAAGGCCTATCGTGCCGATCTAGCAGCTTTCCGTCGGGGAGACGATCAGACCACCTCCTCCTCGGAATGGAAGTTGCCAGCCATCTTCGGGGTCGTTCTGATCCTGGAGATTTTGATCTTCGCCCTCGTCTCGAATGTCTTGGGCCTGATCGTGGGTGTGCTGGGAATTTTCGGACTCCTCACCGTGCGGCACTCGGCCAACCACGAGACCAGGCGGATGAAGGATGACGACCCGACCGTGCTGGTCGAAGGGGCTGGTGTCGACGCAGCGCGGGGACCGGGCGTCGCCGGTGCTCCGACCTCGCCCGGGCCGCCTCCCGTGGAGCCTGACTACGAGCCCGAGATCCAGCCCGACGAGAACGAGGCCCACGTGCTCGCTGCGGGGACGTTGATCGCCCAGCGTGACGCCGCTGCCTTCCGCTTGGCCGGTGCACTGCAGCACGATGTGACCCCACCACTCGACCGGACTCAGGTGGCCTCGGTCGTCAAGGCGTACGAGGCCTACGTCCTGTCCTGCGAGGAGCGGGCCGAGATCGGCGAGAAGGCGGCCCGACGAACCGAGCTCGAGCGCGAACTCGGGACTCTTCGACAGTCGGATGCTGATCATCGTGCCGCCATCGATCAGCGCCGCGCCGTGGTCGATGAACTCATCAGTGTCGCCGTCCAGGTGACGGCTTGGGAGCCTGCGGAGTCGAAGGAGTCGACCAGTACGGCCGACGCGGCCGAACACGTCCGGTTGTGGATCGAGGCACAGGAGCAGGCCCGCACCACCACGGGTGCTCGCGCTGAGCTCAGCGCTCGGCTCGACCAGCTGCTCGACGGAAACTCGATTACCAGCCTCGCCGAGAAGATCGCCTCGCTGGAGGCGGCTGCAGTGGACGAACCGCCCACGGTGCCGCCCGACATGGAGTCGTTCCGGAAGCAGGCGGGCGAGCGCCACGATCAGGTGATCGAGCAACTGGGCGACTTTCGGGGGCAGCGGGCCGGGCTCGGGCAGGGGCTGCTGGCTCCCGCTGAACTCATCGAGACCGAGCAGGAGATACAACGGCACACCGCTCGAACCCGAGACTTCCAATCCCTCCTGAACGCCACCGAGTCCGAACTGCGCCTGGCCCGCGATCGCGCCCGCGCGAACATCGCCCCGGCTGTGGAAGAGCGAATCCGTCCCTGGCTGCCGCGGGTGACTCAGGGACGCTACGTCGATGCGACAGTCAGCCCCGAGGAGCTCACGATCAATGTCACCGACCGGGACGGTCAGGTGCGCGCTGCGGACCTGCTCTCGCAGGGAACCACTGAGCAGGTGTTCCTTCTGCTGAGGGTCGCCCTCGCGCAGGTTCTCGGGGGAGGGGTCGAGGAGTCCGCGCCGATCGTCCTCGATGATGTGACGGTGCAGTCCGACCAGGGCCGCACCTTTGCCATCTTGGAACTGCTCCACGAGTTGAGCGCTGACCACCAGGTAGTCCTGTTCACTCAGGAGCTTGAGGTCATCGACTGGGCCCGCGAACACCTCGATCGCAGTACCGACCAGGTGATGGCCCTGACCCCGGCCTCCGATCTCGGTACCTCCCAACGAACCCTCTTCTGAGGCGGTGATGTGGAAGGTCGAGCCCACCGAGCGCGCCGGTGGCTTCCTCGTCACCAGTCCGGACGGGCAACCTCAGTCCCACGTCGACCTGGACGATCCGACCTATCTCGCCTTCGACTATGTGCGTCGGCTCGCTGACATGGTCGACCTCTGTGCTGTGCGTGAGGCACCGCTTCGGGTGGTGCACATCGGTGGGGCCGGACTGACCTTGCCGCGCTATGTGGGGCACACGCGTCCAGAGTCGCACCAGATCGTGCTGGAACCAGACGAGGCCGTCACGGAACTGGTTCGCCGAGAACTGCCGTTGCCACGTCGTTCAGGGATCAAGATTCGCCCGGTCCCGGGTCGAGCGGGGGTGGCCGCCCTGCGCGATCAGTCCGCCGAGGTCGTGGTCCTCGACGCCTTCCTCGACGGCACGGTGCCCGTGGATCTGCTCACTGTTGAGCAGGTTGAGCAGGTGGCCCGCGTCGTGGCCGCAACCGGTTGGTACGTCCTTAACCTGACCGGCGCGGCTCCGTTCCAGGGGGTACGCCGTTCCCTGGCGGCCCTCCGCACAGTCTTCCCTCACGTCGTCGTGGGCGCAGAACCAGCCACCCTGCGCGGACGCAGGGAGGGAAACCTGGTCGTGGTGGGCTCTCGCGCGGAGCTACCGATAGATGCCCTGCGCGAGCGGGCGGCCTCATCCGCGGCTCCCTACCGACTCCTGGACGAGAGCCAAACCAGCGACACGTTAGGTGGGGGACGACCGTGGACCGACGCCGACGGGTCGATCCTCACCAAGGATTGACCCGGTAGTCCTTCAAGAAGCAGCCGTAAAGATCTTCGCCCGCCTCGCCGCGGACGATGGGGTCGTAGACCCTGGCAGCACCGTCAACCAGATCCAGCGGGGCACGCCAACCCTCGGCGGCGATCCGGACCTTGTCCTGGTGGGGACGCTCGTCGGTGATCCAACCAGTGTCGACCGCCGTCATCAGGATCTGATCGGTTTCGAACATCTCTCCGGCACTGGTGCGGGTCAGCATGTTCAGCGACGCTTTGGCCATGTTGGTGTGGGGGTGACCCGGACCCTTGTAGCGGCGGCTGAACTGGCCTTCCATCGCGGACACGTTGACGACGTACCGCCGGCGCGCCTCGGCGGCGCGCATGGCCGGACGCAACCGGGAGATGAGGAGGAACGGTGCGATCGAGTTGCACAACTGAACCTCGAGAAGCTCCAGCGGATCGACTTCATCCACCAACCGCTTCCACGAGTTCAGGGTCTGCAGATCTGGCAGCAAGCCGCCAGCATCGACGGCTGTGCCGGCCAGGTGCGCCTCCAGCGACGCGCTGCCGGCGAGCAGAGCGGCCTGAGTGGTGGTGGCCGCGTCGTGCGCCGCAGCAGCGTTCGTGCCACTGAGCACGCCTATGTCGAGGCCTGCCGCGGCGGCGGCGGGGTGCAGTTCCGCCACCTTTTCGAGGGTGACCAGCGTCGGCAGGGACGTGCCTACCGGTAGCGGTGCCTCCTCGGCCTCGATCAACGCCGAATAGGCGCCGGGGGAGCGGCGTACGGTCTGGCAGGCGTTGTTGATGAGGATGTCGAGGGGGCCGGCGGCACTGACCTCGTCGGCCAGCGCAATGACCTGGCTGGGATCGCGAAGGTCGATGCCCACCACGGTGAGTCGGTCGATCCAGTCGGCCGCGTCGGGCATCGCGCTGAAGCGGCGAACGGCGTCGCGCGGGAAGCGGGTGGTGATCGTGGTGGTCGCCCCGTCACGTAAGAGGCGCAGGGCGATGTACATGCCGATCTTGGCTCGGCCACCGGTCAGCAACGCACGACGGCCGGTCAGGTCGGTCTGCTGATCACGCTTCGCGTGGGAGGACGCAGCGCAGGAGGGACACAGCCAGTGGTAGAAAGCGTCGACCAAGGTGTAATCCTCCTTGCAGATGTAACAGCCGCGTGGGCTCTGCAACTCACCGGCGAAGGCCCCCGCGGCGTTGGATACCAACGGGATGCCCGCGGTCTCATCATCGATCCGCTGATCCGAACCGGTGGCGGTGCGCGCGATGACGGCGCGGTCGGCGGCGTTTTCAGCTTCTCGCTTGCGCAGGCGTCGCTCCTGCTTGGCGGCTTTGTACATATGCGAAGCGGCATGTTTGACCGCGGTGAGATCAGGGTGGTCGGAGGGCAGGTGGTGCAGTTGCCCCAGCACCCGCAGCGTTGTGGCGAGGTCGGCCGGGTCGATGCCAGCGGAGCGGTCGTCGGGCGAGGTCACCGCGAAAGGATAGGCGGGTACGCGGCGACCTCGGCCGGGGGAGTCAGGAACGCACCCCGTCGAGACGGAAGACGAGCCAG
>CBDTZB010000309.1:0-4033 GCA_965364795.1 uncultured Nocardioides sp. | reverse complement strand
TCGAAGACGATCGGGGGGTTGTTGTAGGGCTCGCGGACCCGCACCGTGATCGGGGCGCGGGACTGATCGAGCCCGTTGGTGATCGTGTAGAGGACCTCGATGTTGCGACGGCCCTCGTCGGGGGCCTCGATCACCACCGGGCCCTGGGGCGACGCCAAGGTGACACCCTCGGCCGGGTCGACCAACTCCACCTCGACCCGGTCCCCGTCGCCCACGAAGTCGTTGCCGAGGACGTCGACCCGGGCTCGGCGGCCCGGCTCCACGGTGAGAGCGTCCGCGACCGCCAGCGGCGGTTGTGGTGGTCCCGGTGGGACGACGGCCACCCGGACGGTTCCACTGGCGGTGCCGCCTTGTGGGTCGGTGACCGAATAGCTGAACTCGTCGGTGCCGACCGAGCCCGGGTAGGCCTGGTAGCGCAGGCTGGTCGCGCCGAAGCGCACGATGCGGCCCAGCGCCGGCGCAACGTCGATCGCCGTGAGGGTGACCGGATCACCGTCGGGATCCACACCGGCGCCCGGCACGTTGATCTTGATGATGTCGCCGGCGACCGCCCGGCCCTCCAGCGCGGGTGGTTGCGGCGGGGAGTTGCGGCGCTGCTCGGGGACGACCTTGATCTCCAGTCGGCCGGGTGCCGATTCACCGGCACTGGTGGTGGCGACGTACCGCACGGCGAACGACTGCGCGTCATGGACCGAGGTGGGCGCGACGTACCGCACGAACGGTCCGGTGACGAAGGCCCGACCCCGGTCCGAGGGGTCCTCTCCGGAGGAGCTCACGCTCAGCTCTCCGGCGCCCTCCTGGTCCGCTACGTCGCGAACCAGTTCTAACTCATCGCCGGTCGGGCTGAAGTCGTTGTCGAGCACGGGCACCGTGGCGACTCCCCCCGCCCGCACCACGACCCGGTCGACAGCGGTGACCGGCGTGGTGTCCGCGGGCGCTGGCCGCTGCGTCACGATGACCTCACCCTGGATCCCGGACCGGGCACCGTTGGAGATGGTGTAACGCACCACGACTGGGTTCGGCCGCAACTGAGCGCCCCGCACCGAGATCCGCACCCAACGCCCATCGACCACCGCCACATCGAGTTGGTCCTCGACGTCGGCCCGCGCGCGCTGAACCACCAGGATCCCGCCGGTCGGATCGGTGTCGTTGGCCAGGACGTCGATCAGCGCCGGAGCCTGACCGTAGAGCGTGACGCTGTCCGGAAGGGCGACCGGTGGTTTGGGCGGCTTGTCGGAGGCGCGGATGTCGACCCGGATCCGGCCCGCGTCGAAGGCGGCGTTGCCGAACTTCGCCTCGTAGTCGACGAAGAAGGTCTTCGCCTGGTCGGATCGGAAGGTGATGGTTCCCTCGACGAGGTCGGTGCTCACCTGAGCACCGGCCACCTCGGCCACCCTCCCCGCCAACTCCACGACCGCGTCGGGGTTGACCGGATCCGAGCCGGGGAGATCGTTGGCGAGGGGACGGATCGTGATCGCCTTCCCGGCCTGGCCAGCCACCACGTCGGGTTCGGCCACAGCGGGGACCGAGCGCTGTTCCTTGCGGCCCTGAACCTCGAACTCGAGGGTCTCCTCGACCGGCTCACCAAAGCCGTCGCTCACGGCGTAGGTGACGCTGACCGCTCCGGCTTGGGCAGGTGCGGTGAGGCGGATCCGCCCGTTGGCCGTGGCTCGTGCGACCGCGCCGCTTCGCACACCGCCCTGCGCCGTCGCCGAGGCGAGGGACAGCGGGTCTCCGTCTGCCGGGTCGCGCCAGTCGGGCAGAACGGGCACATCGATGGTGCCGCCCGAGGGAACCGTCCAGACCCGGGGCTCCAGACCTTCCAAACGGACGGGTGGCTCATTGACCGTCTCGCCCCGCGGAGTCACGGTGACGGTGGCCGAATCACCGGTTTCCCGGCCGTCGTCGATGAAGTAGGTGAAGGTCGTCGTCCGGGCCCCGGGTGGGAGTTTGATCTGGACGGTCTGGCCGTCCGGGCTGATCGTCAGGTCGGCGTCGGATCCGGAGGGTTCCTCGACCCCCACGATGGCGAGGAGCCGACCCACCGGCGCGGTGTCGTTGTCGAGGGGGTGGAGCACGGTGGTGCGTCCGGTCCGCGCCCCGAACTCGTCGGGCATCGCCTGAGGTGGGCGCCGGTCCCCGAGGTCCTCCCGCTCGTTGTCCTCCTCATCCTCGGAGTCCACCGGGTCGTAACGAAAGGCCTCCCAGTTGTCGATTCGGGTGGGTTCCTCGGTGTCCACACTCCACACCGCACCGGTGAGCCGGTCGTTCAGCACGATCTGGACCCGATTGACCCGGAAAATCAGATCCCCGGCGTCGGTCCCCAGGCCAGCCACGATCGCTGCGTCGCCTCCGCACCGGGTGGCCACTTGCGCCTGATCGCCCGACCAGGCGCCGAAGATGCAGCCACCCAGCCTCACCGGAGCGGTGGGCGTGCCAGAGCCACTGTCGGTCAAGGTCTCGGGTTCGCCGGTGGTCAGATCAAGGCCGAGGAGGCGGTCGGAGGTGCCGACCAGCACCTGGTCACTTCGCGGACCCGCCTGCTGCAGCACGGCCCCGGCGGCAACCTCAGCGACCGGCCCGTCGACCACTTCCAGGGCGTCGGCGTCGCGGTCGAGCACCACCACGCGGTCTCCCACCGCGGTGATCTCGACACCGGCGCCCACGTCGGACCGCAACGTGGCTACGCGCGTCGCGCCTGTGGCCTCGACCCGCCAGACAGCGTCCTCGTCAGCGTCGACGACCCACACCTCCCCGCTGTCGGAGACGGTCATCGCCGCGGGACCGCCCACCTTCGCCACGGGGTCAGCGGTGACGTCGAGCGATCGGACGGCCGGCACCCCCTGCGCCGGGTCCGTCTCGGTGAGCCATATCTGACCGGTGGCGCCGTCTAGCACCGCGAGTACGCCACCGTTCGTCCGCACCTGCGCGCTCGAGGAGATCTGGGCCTGCTCGCCTTCGGGGTGGGCCATCCGGGCGGGGTCGATCGGGGCGAGCAGTCCGGAGGAGACATTCATTCCCACGACGGTCGTACCGTCCTGCACGATGTCGAGTTGATCCTCCGCGTCCGCGAAGACCGCGCCGTCGACCTGGCCGATCGGCTTGTTCACCCGACCGTAGGCGCCATCACGATTGTTGGTGACCCAGACGCCGCCATCGTTCAGCTCGGTCTCGAAGGAGCGGTAGCCCTCGGCGGAGACCGCTGCGACCACCACCCCGGTGACCGCTACCAGCAACGCGAGACCAGAAGCGAGGGCGACTCGATGGCGGGCCAAGGCCCCCGACCGTCCCACCATCGCCAACTTTCGTCCGAGTCTTCATCCGAGGTGCCTGCGGCAGGGAGTCCTGCCGCGAAGCACGCGCACACTGTACGAGTCTTCCCCGGTTGCGCCATTTCAAGCCTGATGTCGTCCACTTTCTCTGAAATGGTGACAATGGCTCTGCACGCCGCCACCAGTACGCCCACAACCTCCAAGGGGTCCGATGCCGATCGAGGTGAGTTACCACCCCGGTGACTGCGCTCTCCTCGGCCAGGGAGACCGTTGGTTGTTGCTGAAGGCCCCCGTGAGCGAGGTCGCCCTGCTCCGCGAACTGTGGGAGATCGTCACCTCTGCGGGACCGGTCCAGGAACGGATCCTCTCGCTGGTGGCCGATCGTCTCGGCCCGGACACCTCGCTGGTCTGGGTGGATGGATCCACCCGGTCGCAGAGCGTCGTGACCCGGGGGTCGGGACGCTGCATCGAGGAGACGGGCCGGTGGACCCTGCGGTTCGACGAGTCTGCCCCGCCAGCGGAGCCGGGCCCGTCCAGCCACAGCCTGCCCCTCGCGTCAGGCATCGTCCTCGCGTCGTCAGCCGCCGTCTCGCGCGGCGATGCGGCGCCGGCCATTCCGGGCCTGATCGACGGCATTCCGGCCTCTGTGCTCAAGAGCGTCAGCGTGACGCCGCAGCCACCGGCAGTGGCAGTGGCAGTGGCAGTGGCAGACGACTCCACAGACCGGGACGGACTCACCACCCGTCGCCCTCCCCCGCCGT
>CBDTZB010000308.1:0-4037 GCA_965364795.1 uncultured Nocardioides sp. | reverse complement strand
ATGGCCGAGCAGAATCGTGGCGACAGGTCCCGGAACGATCGGACTGGCGGCTCGAACAGCAGGTCAGGCGGTTCGGGTAGCAGGGCCGGCGGCCCCAGCGGTCGTTCGGGTGGTTCGAGCAGCCGTTCGAGCGCCGGGGGCGAACGCGGTTCCGCAAATCGCGGCTCGCGTCCCACCGGAGGTGGCAAGGGCGGCCCTGCCCGTCCAGGACGTAGCAACGACTGGAAGCGCCCCGCGGACAAGGAGCAGGCGCCGCGTACCGCGGAGCAAGAGATCTACGACGGTCCTGAGTTGCCGGAGACCATCACTGGTGGCGAGCTCGATCGAGCCGTTGCCGCGCAGTTGAAGGGTCTTCCCGAGAAGTTGGCTTCACGCGTGGCGCGTCACCTAGCGGCTGCTGGTCAGCTGATCGATGAGGATCCCGAAACGGCCTACCGTCACACGTTGGCCGCTCGAGCGCGCGCTTCTCGCTTGGCCGTGGTGCGTGAAGCCACTGGAGAAGCTGCCTACGCTGCTGGGCACTACGCGGAGGCGCTGGCTGAGCTGCGAGCGGCGAAGCGGATGAACGGAGCCACCGCCTACCTGCCGATGATGGCCGACTGTCACCGCGCGTTGGGAAACCCTGCGCAGGCATTGAAGCTTTCCAAGAGTCCTTCGGTGGAGAACTTCGTCCCTGAAGCAAAGGCCGAGATGACTATCGTGGAGGCCGGTGCCCGCAAGGACATGGGCCAGATCGACGCAGCCCTGCGCACGCTTGAGTTGGCGCCGATCAACAGCAAGGCGCGTCAGGCGTGGGTGGTGCGTCTGCGCTACACATACGCAGACCTACTGGAGTTCGCTGGACGCGACCAGGACGCGTTGGCGTGGTTCCACCGGACGCATGCGATTGACGCTGAGGAACTCACCGACGCCGCTGAACGAGCCGAGGCGCTGGAGAAGCGGCTGTCCTGACTGGCGCGGCTCCCGTCGTCAACGTCCTAGGACGCGAACAACGACGGGAGCACCGGCCTCTTCGGTGCCCCACTGGAGACCCTCGCGGAACCCGACCCTGATGCGGTCGATGACGGCAACCGCAGCATCGTCGCTCGTGACCTCGAGAACGATGTCGTCTCCTGGCCCGAACCGTTCTCCCTCTGGGTTCACCAGTTCTTCGCAGAACTGTCGGGGGTCGCTGGTGACTCCAACGGTGCCGCCTCGGCACAGGAGCGGCACCACCGTGACCTCTGTGTTGCTGGTCGTGTGCACTTTGATGCCTGAGACCCGCAATCGTCGGGCAAATTCGGCGGTGGGTGCGAACACACCGACATAGATCGGGCGGTCCACCGGGGTGCTGGCTTGAATGGCTTTGGGTGCTATTGGAAGCGGTGCGGGGCTGTTGACGTACCACGCGGTGACGCCGACGATCAGCAGCGCGCTGACTGCCGCCGCGATGCCACCGACGCGTGGATCCCGACGCACAGTCAGAGGCGCATCAGGGGGTGGCATGCGGCGTACTCTAGTAGCGCATGGCCGACGGTGTGTGAGATCGCCCGCGGTGCAGTCAGTGGGCTGCCAGTATTCGTCCATGGACAGTGTGAAACGACCAATTCTTGAGGGCAGTGTTGCGGTCCGCGACGACCGGCGGCTGAGCTTTGCCGAATACGGCACCCCGCGAGGCGACGCGATCGTGTGGATGCACGGAACCCCGGGTGCTCGCCGGCAGATTCCGCTGGAGGCGCGTGTTTACGCCCAGGAACACGACATTCGCATCATCGGTGTCGATCGTCCGGGTATTGGTTCTTCGACCGGACACCTGTATCGCAGCATCGCCGACTGGACAGGGGACCTAGAACTGCTGCTCAACGCCTTGGGTATCGACGAGGCTAGGATCATTGGTCTTTCGGGGGGAGGCCCGTACGCTCTCGCCGCAGGTTTTGGTCTTCCCGAAAGGATTCGGGGTGTCGGGGTCCTGGGTGGGGTAGCCCCTACCGTGGGTCCCGACGCGGCCAGTGGCGGAATTATTCAGTTAGCAGTACGCCTCGCCCCGCTCCTAGGTATTGGCCGAGTGCCCCTGGCTATCGTGATCAACCGAGCGATCAGGCTGGTCAAGCCAATCGCCGGCGTTGGTCTCGACCTGTATGCGTCGGTGCAACCGCCGGGAGACAAGAACCTATTGTCGCGCCCCGAGTTCAAGGCGATGTTCTTGGACGATCTGCTCAACGGTAGCCGCCGGCAGACCCTCGCCCCGCTCAGCGACCTTCTGCTGTTCACCCGGGACTGGGGCTTCTCGCCCCGCGACATCGAGGTCCCGGTCCACTGGTGGCATGGGGACGAGGACCACATCGTTCCGTTGGCTCACGGTCAACACGTGGTGGACATGATTCCTGGTGCGTCGATGAAGGTCATCGATGGGGAGAGTCATCTCGGAGGCTTGGGTGTCGCCGAGGAGGTCATGTCGACGCTCATTTCGCTGGCCGTCAGCCGAACCGCGGGGTGAATTCGACCTCCGGACTGGTGCTGGTGGGATTAATGGGTCACAATGAGGGTCTAACTACATAGGAGTCATTCGACTTTTTTCTCACCATCACGACGAGGCCGCTGGGGAAGGCGCATCTCGCGCCGATGGTGGCCGGCGGGAACCGGCCAACGGGATGGGAGTCACAGTGACTACACAGACAAGAGGCGTTCTTCACGTCCACTCCGCGCCGTCCGCGTTGTGCCCTCACATCGAGTGGGCCGTGGCTGGCGTGCTTGGCGCGGCCGTAAGTTTGGACTGGACGCCGCAACCCGCTCAAGCTGGCACCTATCGGGCCGAACTCTCCTGGACGGGAGACGTTGGCGCGGCAGCGAGCATCACCTCGGCGTTACGCGGGTGGAACCACGTCCGTTTCGAATCCACCGAAGACCCATCGCACGTCTCTGAGGGCGCCCGTTTCTCCTACACCCCGGAACTGGGTGTCTTCCACGCCGTCACCGGACCGCACGGAGACATCATGATTCCCGAGGACCGTCTCAAGGCGGCCGTGGTGAAGGCGGCCCTGGGGGAGACGACCCTGCTGCTGGAGATCGATCGTCTCCTGGGCAAGCCCTGGGACGACGAACTCGAGACCTTCCGGCACGCCGGTGAGGGCGCGCCGGTGCGCTGGTTGCACCAGGTGGTCTAAACACACACGACGATGCCTGACGAAGAGTCAGGCACCGCCGTGATGAGGTGCGTTCAGCGCAGTTCGCTCAGCGGCGCGGGCGCACGAACCGGAAGGTGTCGGGTCGCACCCAGCCCTCGATGGTCTCGAAGCCGACCTTGTACGTCACCTTCATCTTGATCGTGTGCTTGCCGTAGACGACTGATGCCCGACACAGTTTGAACTTGGCCTTGGCCTTGATCGGATTGTGGTTGCTGACTTTGGCGGCGCTCGCCAAGTTCTTGCCCTTGGGGCCGACCAGGAAGATCTCCGCGGCAGCGACGTCGTAGGGGCGTGGGGCGTCGATCTTGTAGCGGTAGGTGTACTTATGGCACCCCTGCTTCAAGACATGGTTCTGCGACTTCGCGTAGCCCCAATCCTGGTACTTCGGTGCGGCCAGTGCGGTCGTCACCGGAGCAGCGACCAGTAGGCCGCTTGCCATCATCAGGCTCACGGTCGAACCTGCTATTGCCTTGCGCAACATGAATCTCCCTCTTGCTGATGTGGTCAGCGTCTCTACCGTAACAACGCACGACCGCCGCCGGGGTCATGCCCGGAATATGAGGAGAATTGCGTCGGTAGTGATCAGGCGCTGGCGAACGCGACCGCAACGTTGGCGCCGCCGAAGCCGAAGGAGTTGTTCAGGGCAGCGATGTCCCCCGCGGGGAGTTCCCGGGGAGTCGTAGCGATATCCAGATCGACCTGAGGGTCCTTGTTGTCCAGGTTGATCGTGGGGGGCACGAGTCGATGCTGCAGGGCCAGGACCGTGGCGATGGCTTCGACGGCGCCGGCTCCACCGAGGAGATGGCCGGTCATCGACTTGGTGCTCGTCACGACGACCCGGTCGGCATGGGAGCCGAGAGTCGCGTGGAGCAT
>CBDTZB010000307.1:0-4040 GCA_965364795.1 uncultured Nocardioides sp. | reverse complement strand
AACTCCAGACCACCGACAGCGCCCTCGAATTCGAACTCGTCGAGATGCTGGCTCGCGCGCCTGTCAGACTCCAGGGATGACAACGCGCCGCACCTTCGTGCTCGTGGATGGCGAGAACATCGACGCCACCCTGGGGTCCCACATCCTGGGCCGTCGGCCCAACCCGGACGAGCGGCCCCGCTGGGAACGCGTCAGCACCTTCATCGAGGAGGAGTGGGGCCAACCGGTCACCGGCCTCTTCTTCCTCAACGCCACCAACGGGACCCTGCCGCACGGTTTCGTGCAGGCCCTGCTGGCGATGAACTACCGGCCCGTGCCATTGGCTGGGCGCACCGACGAGAAGGTCGTCGACATCGGCATCATCCGCACCCTGGATGCGCTGCTCGAGATGGAGGACGCCGACGTCGTCTTGGGCAGCCATGACTCGGACTTCGTCGAGTCGATGACCGCACTGCTGGGCAACGGACGCCGGGTTGGGCTCATCGGTTTCCGGGAGTGCACGAGCAACCAACTCATCATCGATGGGATTGAGCGTTTCGATCTGGAGTACGACGTCCACGCCTTCCAGACCGAACTCCCGCGCGTGAAGATCATTCAGCTCGCGGACTTCGACCCGACGTACTTCCTTCGCTGACGGAGGCCGCCCGCCCTAGGACGAGACCGAGCACGGCACCCGCCACCGCACCGCTTCCCGCCCCCACCAGCACCACCTCCAGCTCCGACCAATCCGCGTCCGGCAGCGTCGTGCCGAGGAAGATTACGGCCATCGCACCTGGCCATGCGGCAACGTTGGCCCACATCCATCTCATCGGCCTTGTGGTGGCTCGCCGCATCGTCCATGCTTGGGCGCCACCGAGCAGGCCCCCCATCAGCAGACCCAGAGCAGCGGCCCCCGACAGCAGTACCAATAGCGGCGGCGCGGCTCCTCCGTCGTCGGCGGAGATCACCATCGGAGCCGATCCCGCGGCCCACCCGACTCCGGCGACCAACACGGTGACCGCGACGAACCGTCGTCGCGGCAACAGCGGCAGGGTTCGCGTCAGCAGCCACGCTTGAGCGCCGCCCAGGCACAGTCCTTCGACGATACCCGCGGCGACAATCACCCCTACGGCTAGCGACCCTCGCCCGGCGCCCCCACCGACTGCGCCAGCGATCAGTGCCGCTGCGGCTGCGGCGCCCAGGCCCATCGACTCTGCGGCAGCGCACCCGGCAACCCATCTCCAGTCCGGCGGACTCATGGGCCCAGTCCACTGGGGGTGCCCTGTCGCGGGTAGAGGCAGAGGTCCTTCGCTAGCTGACCGGGTAGGTCGAGATCGTCACGTCGTCAACGGCCATGCGGTATCGCCTCGTCGCTGGCAGTAGAAACCGATACTCGGTATCGGACGCGGGCCTGACCCGTAGGCGGAATCTGCCGTTGGCGCCGGTCGACAACGCGTCGCCTCGCTTCCACCGACGACCCGAGACGCGGGAGAACAAGGTGATCTCCTGACGGGCCACGGGTCCGGTGGTGGCCCTCACTGCACCGGTAATGACGCTGCGACTCCCCTTGGCGACCTTCCTCGGGGTGGCCTTAACGCGCATCCTGGTGGTCTCTGGCGGAAGGCCGGAGCCGCCGGCGGAGTCAACGAAGCGATACCCGCGGGAGCGGTAGAAGGAGATGATCTTGGGCAACGCTGCGACGGTGTTGCTGCGGTTCGAGGAGACCTGCGACTCGGGCTCGTGACTGCCCTTGCCGTCGTGCATGAGAACCGAAGGGTGCGTCTGCGAGCCACCGGCGGTGGCGCTCTTGATGATGTGCCGGATGGCGGCAGCCCGGGTCCTCCCAGGCTGCGCCCAGTCCTCGCTGCTGACGCTCCACAACACCACGGCGGTGCCGCTGGCTCGGGCGGCGGCGTACATACCGGAGGTCTGGTGTCCCCCTGGCGGTCGGAAGAAACAGATCGGCTTCTTGGTCGCTGCCGACAACACTCGGTTCGTCCGCCTCATCTGGTCGGCAATGTAGCCGCGCGTCCAACCGCCGCGAACCTGACTCGGGTAGTCGTGATCGTAGGTGTGACCGGCGACAAGGTGGCCCTCGTCCACCACCTTCTGCAGCAGATGGGGCCTAGCTGCGGCGTGCCGGCCGGTCATGAAGAAGGTGGCTCGTACGTGGTTCTTCCGAAGCACTCGCAGCATCTGCGGGGTGAATCTAGTCGGGCCGTCGTCGAAACTGAGCGCGACTGTCTTCCCTCCCCCTGGCGCGTAGAAGTCGGGCCCGACGGCTTGAGAACAGCGCTTGGCGGCGGGCGCAGAACTAGCAGTTCCCGCTGGGGGCACGACTGCCAAAGCCAGCAGCAGCCCCAGAATCGTAACGAGCATCGTCCAGAAGCGCTTCACGGTTTGCATCGGAGTCCTGATCTCGATCTAGAACAGCGGACAGGAGTCCGAGTTGACCGAAACCTAGGGCACCTCATGTGTTGCGGACCAACCGCCCGATTCTTAGACGTCGCTCGTGGCGACCGGGCGGAGCAGTTCAGGGGGAACGAGCGAGCCCCCGACCACCCCACTGAGCAACCTGGGGTCGATCGCCACACCCCGTTTGAGCACACTCACCGCCCCGGAGGTCTCGAAGATGACGGCGGCCACCTCGTCGAAGTGCCGGATGCCGGCGAGTCGCAGCTTGGCCTGCAGCTCGGACGGCTGGACGTGACAGCGACGAAGTTGATCGGTGCACACCTCGGAGCCAGCCATCAACAGGACAGGCTTGGTGGTCACCGCATGAGCGCCCCACTTCAGTGCCCGGATCTGGCCGGTCAGTGCCTGCATGACGACCAACGTCACCAGCGCGACCAGTCCGCCGGCCAGACGCGGGCTGTCGCCGAGAGCCGCCCTGCCCAGGACCGAGCCGAAGGCGACGATGGCGGCGAAGTCGAATCCCGACATACCCGAGAGCACGCGCTGGCCGAGCACGCGCACGATCAGGACAAGCGTGAGATACATGCCGCTCGTGGCAATGACTACTGCGACAGCCTCCATCGGACTGATCCAGAGCAATTCGCGCATTCGGCCTCCAAGGTTCCGGTGCGCCTACCCTAGGGGGAGTTGAACCGCCTTCATCAGGACTTAAGCAGTCCTACGACCTTCTGCGCGGCCTCGGTGCTGGACGCCGGGTTCTGGCCGGTCACCAGCTTGTCGTCGACGACCACGAACGGCGCCCACGGCTCTCCGGAAGAAAAGGTTGCGCCGGCTTCGCGTAGGCGGGTTTCCAGCAGCCAGGGCGCTTTGTCGGCGAGGCCGGCCTGCTCTTCCTCCGCGTCGGTGAAGGCGGTGAGCTCTCGCTCGGCGAACAGCCAGGAGCCGTCCTCGCGCGTGGCCGGCAGGAGACCGGCTGGGCCGTGGCAGACCGAGGAGACGACCTTGCCTCCGTCGAGCATCGTCACGAGGATGCGGCCAAGATCTTGGCTGACTGCGAGGTCCTCCATCGGACCGTGACCGCCGGGAACGAAAACCGCGTCGTAGGAGTCGAGGTCGACGTCGGCGAGAACCAGTGTCGACTCGAGTCGTCCCGTAAGGTCATCTAGGGCCTTGCGCTGCTTCGCAGATTCTTCCTCGCCGATGGTGTCCGCGGCGAGGCTGCCCTCGTCGACGACAGGGGTCTTACCCTCGGGGCTGGCGAGATCGACGTCGATCCCAGCCTCGGAGAACACCTGCAGCGGGGACAGCAGTTCCTCGGCCCAGAAACCGGTCGGGTGCTTGGTCCCGTCGTTCAGGGTCCAGTGGTCGGCACCGGTCAGGGCAACCAATATCTTCGGCACGGCGGTACTCCTCCAGTCAGCAGTGGGGCGCCGGGCGGCGCCGCTCCACGACGGTACCCAGTAGGTGGTCGCCCCTACCCCAATAGCACAGCAGCCGCCCCGACTGGTGTCAGGGCGGCTGTCGTTCAAGAGGGCTGGTTCTCGGTGGGTTAACCCACCGGGACCGGTGATACTGCGCTTTTGGTTGGTTGATTGGTGGAGCTGGCGGGAATCGAACCCGCGTCCTCGAGCGTCGAACCAGGTCTT
>CBDTZB010000306.1:0-4040 GCA_965364795.1 uncultured Nocardioides sp. | reverse complement strand
TCAAGCAGATCGTCGACGGTCACGGTGGGCAGATCGATGTCGAGAGCCAGCCGGGAGTCGGCTCCGTGTTCCGAGTCCGTTTTCCCGCGCCCGCGTCGGTCCTGAAGGAGTTGGACACGGCCTGACCCGCCGAGCAGAGGATAAGCGCCCGGATGTCTCCGTGGTCCCGCCTGACCTGATCAGTGCTCGTCGTAGTGCGAGCCGTGTGGAGCGTGCCGGTGGCCGTCGTGGACGTAGTCCACATGGTCGCCGTGTTGAATCGCCGGATGACCGCAATCGGGGCCGTGGACGTGCGGGTGTTGGTCAGTGTGATCGTGTTCGCCGTGGGAGTACCCAGCCACCCCGCCGTCGAGATCGTCGTCAGGGAACGGCGCTAGAAGGCGTCGGCGATGCCGGACCCAGGCTCCCAAGGGCCAGGTCAGGGCGAAGCCGGCGAGCGAAAGAAGCACGATGCTGGGCCCAGGCTGCACCCTGGCCTCGAACTCGATAGCGGCGTAGGCAGCAAGAAGGAGGCCGCCCAGGGAGGCGCCCAAGCCGAGCGCCATCGCCGAGAGCAGCGTGGTGCGGAACGATCGGGTCAACTGCTGGCAGGTCGCGACGGGCACGATCATCAGCGCAGACACAAGCAGAAGGCCCACGGTGCGCATCGCCACGGTCACCGTCACGGCAGCGAGTACGGCGACCAGCAGGTTGTAGCCACGGACGTTCAACCCGGTGACGCGGGCGAAGTCCTGGTCTTGGGCCACTGCGAACAACTGGGGCGAGAGACCCAGCCCTATCCCGATCACCACGATGGCCAGCGCCGTGGTGACGAGCACGTCGGTGGAGGAGATGGCGTTGATGGAGCCGAACAGGTATTGGTTGAGACGGTTGGCGCTCTGACCGTCGAGTCCGGTGATCAGAACACCCCCGGCGAGGCCGCCGTAGAAGAGCAGGGCAAGCGCGACATCCCCGCTGGTCTGACCCCGCTCACGAATGGTCTCGATGAGTACGGCGCCCAGCACAGCGACAGCGACCGCGGTCCAGGTGGGTGATGCTCCGGTGAGCAGGCCGACCGCGACGCCGGTCACGGCCACGTGACCGATCCCATCGCCCATCAAAGCGAGACGACGCTGCACCAAGTACGTCCCGACAACGGGGGCGGCGATGCCCGTGACAACGGCCGCTATCAAGGCGCGGACCATGAAGGGTTCGTGGAGGAGATCCAGCATCAGTGACCTTCAAATCGGCCGTGTCGTGGCGGGTGATCGAGGGGTGCAGCGAGACCGGGAAGGTGATCGCGCTCTGGTGGTCGGTGGTGATCCTGATGCTGGTGGGCATGCACCTCAGTGGTCGAGCCGTCTCGGCCGAACCCGGGGAGATGGACCTGCGCATCGGTGAGGGGTGGGCCGGTGTAGGCGACTTTCCCCTCGCGCATGACGACAGCCCGATCGACCAAGGACGTCATCGGCCCGAGTTCGTGAGCGACCAGAACGATGGTGGCTCCGCGCTCGGAGAGGACGCCGAGAGTCTCGGCAAGCACCTGTTGGTTAGGTAGATCGACCCCAGCCGTCGGCTCATCGAGGAAGAAGACGTCCGGTTGCCCGGCTAGGGCCCGAGCGATCAGAACGCGCTGTTGTTGCCCACCGGACAGATTCCCCACCCCGGTCGTGGCCAGGTCGGAGAGCCCCACGATGTCCAGCGCCTCATCGATGGCCGCGCGGTCCTGCTTGCTCAGGCGGCGGAACAGGGGACGTTGAGTGAGGCGACCCGAGGCCGTGACCTCCCACACCGAGGCGGGGATACCGCTGGTGGCACCGGCGCGTTGGGGCACGTAGCCGATTCGCTGCCACTGCTTGAAGTCTCGAAATTCGGTCCCGAAAAGGCGCAACGATCCGCGAGCGAGTGGCCGCAGGCCCGTCAGGGCCCGGACCAGCGTCGACTTCCCGGAGCCGTTGGCTCCCATCAGAGCCACGAACTCGCCTGGCTCGATGCGCAGGTTCACCCGTCGCAACACGGGTCGACCGCCGATGGCCACGCTGCCGTTGACCAGTTCGACCACGGGCGGCTGCGAGGACTGGGTCATCGGCAATCGTTGGCAAGGCGAAGGGCAGCCAGGTTGGAGCGCATGACGGAAAGATAGTCCGCGCCGGCCGAATCGTCAGTGAGGCCTTCAAGCGGGTCGAGGACTCCGGTGTCGATGCCGAGGTCGGCGGCGAGGGTTTCGGAGAGTTTTGGGCTCACCAGCGTCTCGCTGAAGACAGTGGTGAGCCCCTTGGTCTCCACGATCGACCGAATGCTCTGCAGGTCGCCAGCCGTGGGCTCAGCATCGGGGGAGAGACCGAGGATCGCCTGCATGTCGAGACCGTACTTCTCCAGATAGCCGAACGCGTCGTGGTTCACGACGACCGTGCTGCGCGCGCAGTTGTTCAGTGCTGCGGCGTACTCCTCGTCCAGGGCGATCAGATCGCTGCGCAGTTCCTCGGCGTTGGCCAAGAACATCTCGCCGTTGTCCGGATCGATCTCGACGAGTTCCTCGGCAAGGGCATCGCCCACCTCGGCCATACGGAGCGGATCCAACCAGAAGTGGGGGTCAGTCTCGCCCGACGCGAGTTGTTTCAGATCCACCACAGTGGTGGCATCCAGCACCGCACCTTGAGCGTTCTCCTCAACCGAGGCGTCCACCGCAGGTTGGAAACCGGATTCGTAGACCACGAGAGCCGCGTTGCTGACGGCCACCGTCTCCGCGATGCCCAGTTCCGCGCTGTGAGGTTCGGCCCCCGGAGACGTGAGGTTCTTCACGGCGTAGGCGTCACCCGCGACTCTGTCGGCGACGAACTCCAGCGGGTAGAAGCCCACGGCAATGGTGTCTTCGGAGTCGGTATCTGTTCCGGTGCCGCAAGCGGTCAGTAGCCCAAGCGGGAGGAGCGCAGCAGCGAGATTGAGTCGCATCATCATGCCTCCGATGGTGGCCTTATTGAGAATGGTTGTCAACTTCGACCGTGCGGAACAGGCGGGCGTTGCGTCCGGGGCGAAGCGGGCCGATATACATGCTTCATGTTGGTGGTGAATCGTTTCGTGGTGCCCGAGTCGGAGTCCGACACCTTTCGTCAGGATGTGGAGCGCGCCCATCAGGTGCTCTCCGAGCGCCCTGGGTACGTGAGCGGGCAGATCGGGCGCAACATCGACGATCCGACCTTGTGGGTCCTCCAGACCACCTGGGAGCACACCGGTGCCTACCGTCGCGCGCTGTCCGCGTACGACGTAAAGCTGCACGGTGTGCCGTTGTTGAGCAGGGCGATCGATGAGCCCAGCGCCTTCGAGCCCGTCGTCCCGGGAGCCGACCTCAACGTCTGGGGGAGTCGGTCGATAGGCTGACCGCTGCCAGGTCGACAGCCAGCCGACCTCCCACCCCCAGTACTCCAGGAGTGTTGCCTCGTGGCTAAACCGCCCGCAACGACTGTCGATCATGTCGTCTCCCTTGCTAAGCGTCGGGGGTTCGTCTACCCCTGCGGCGAGATCTATGGGGGTACGCGCTCGGCTTGGGACTACGGTCCGCTGGGCGTGGAACTTAAGGACAACATCAAGCGCCAGTGGTGGGCCTCCATGGTGCGGATGCGCGACGACGTGGTGGGCCTCGATTCATCGGTCATCCTGCCGCGACAGACCTGGGAGGCGAGTGGTCACGTCGAGACGTTCTCCGACCCGCTCACTGAGTGCCAGTCTTGTCACAAGCGTTACCGCGCCGACCACCTCCAGGAGGAGGCAGCCGAGAAGCTGTCCAAGAAGGGGGAGGAAGTCGACCCCGACAACGTCGACCTATCCAACTTGGCCTGTGCGAACTGCGGCACCCGCGGCGCCTGGACCGAGCCCCGTCAGTTCTCCGGTCTGCTCAAGACTTACCTCGGTGTGATCGAGGACGAGTCGGGGCTGCACTACCTCCGACCTGAGACCGCCCAGGGCATCTTCCTCAACTTCGCGAACGTCGTCACCAGCTCGCGGATGAAGCCGCCCTTCGGCATCGCCCAGATCGGCAAGTCGTTCCGCAACGAGATCACGCC
>CBDTZB010000305.1:0-4059 GCA_965364795.1 uncultured Nocardioides sp. | reverse complement strand
GGATGATCATCTCCGCGGCTTTCTTCGGTCTGCTGCTGGTGGTCCTCGTGTCGGCACTGATGAAATGAGAAGCGAATGAGTGAGCCCCTGCTCCGCGTGCTGATGCAGATGCGCGCCCACCTGCTCGACCCCGAGGTCCTGGTCAAGGCTGTCGCGTCGGGACGGCAACGCGGGCAGCAACCGCAGTTCCGTCGGGTCGAGGCGCGCTACGTCGACCTCAAGGCCGGTCCCCATCTGCAGGTCACGTCGTACGACGACACCCAGGCCCACACCGCCAACTACGCCGCCGGCGATGCCGCGCGTGACGCCGTCGATGCGCTGCTCGACGAGCCGTACGGCAACTGGCACATCGACACCACCACCCAGTCCCACCAGGTGCGGGTCACCAAGAAGCTCGAAGCGCTGCTGCACACCACCGACCGCGAGGAGGAAGTCGAGGTCGACCGAGGCCACGACCGCGACAAGACCCGACTCCTCGCCTCCGACGACCCCGTCTTCGCGGCTCTCGGCCTGGCCGACGAACAGGGGCGGCTCAAGGACAGCAGGCAGGCGAAGTATCGCCAGGTCGAGGAGTTCCTGCGCCACCTCGACGCGACGATCACCGACGCCATGTCCCGAGGTCGTCTACGTCGTCCGACCGCTGAGGAGCCGCTACGCATCGCGGACCTCGGCTGCGGCAACGCCTATCTGACCTTCGCCGCTCAACGCTTCCTGACCACGGTGCGGAACCTTCCGGTGCGGGTCGTTGGGGTCGATGTGAAGGAGCAGTCGCGCGAGCACAACGCGGCCGTGGCGCAGCGGCTCGACATGGACGCGCACTTCGTGGTCGGTTCCATCTCCGGGGTCGAACTGGACGAGGCCCCCGAGGTAGTCCTGGCTCTCCACGCCTGTGACACCGCGACGGACGAGGCCCTGGCCCGTGCCGTCAGCTGGGGCGCCGCGGTCGTGCTGGCCGCTCCGTGCTGCCACCACGACATCGCGGCTCAACTGCGACGCGTGCCCACCCCCTCGCCGTACGCCGCCCTGACCCGGCACGGCATCCTGCGCGAACGCTTCGCCGACACCCTGACCGACGGACTGCGGGCCTCGCTGATGCGCCTGTCGGGCTACAAGGTCGAGGTCACCGAGTTCGTCGAGAGCCAGCACACGCCACGCAACACGCTGCTGCGCGCCGTCAGGTCCGGCGCGCCGGTCAAGGGCGGCGGCGTGCGCAAGGAGTACGACGACCTCGTCGGCACCTGGGGCATCACTCCTCGCCTGGCCGTGCTGCTCGAGGGCTTCGAGGGCTGAACCATGGCGCGGCTGGCGACACCCTGGATGATCCTGGCCGTGTTGTTGCCGTTCGCGTTCGGGATCAGCGTGGCGATCGCTGATGACAACGGGCCCGATGGGTCGGTGATGACTTTCGCCGACCCCGAGATCGTCGAGTCGAGTGGGCTGGTTGTTGCTCGGGGGTTGGTGGCGACCGTCAACGACTCCGGTGACGCGGGCCGCACGTTCGTGGTGGATCTGGCCACGGGGGAAACCGTAGGCGGGGTGACGTGGGGTGAGGCAAGAGACGTCGAAGCGCTGGCGCCCACTCCCTCCGGCGGCCTGCTGGTGGGTGACATCGGTGACAACAGCCGCTCCCGCGACTCCGTGGAGTTGGTGGCTGTCGACTTCGCCCGAGGACAGACCTCGGGTGATGACGGGCGCTACCGGCTGACCTATCCCGAGGGTTCGCACGACGCCGAGGCTCTGTTGGTGCACCCGGTGACCGGGGAGGTGCTGGTGGCCACCAAGGGCGTCTTCGCCGGAGAGTTGTACGCCGCCCCTCGCCCCCTGAACCGGCTCGCCGAGGGAGAGGCCGGGGTGTTCAGCCCGGTGGCGCAGGTGGGATCGATGATCACCGACGGGGCCTTCTTTCCGGACGGCAACCACCTGATCCTGCGCAACTACTCCTCAGCCACGGTCTACTCCTACCCGGGGCTGGAGAAGGTGGGTACCTTCGATCTGCCCGAGCAGGAACAGGGCGAAGGCATCGCGGTCGCTCCCGACGGCCGAGTCTTCATCAGCACCGAGGGACAGTTCACGGACCTGCTAGTGGTTCGGCTGCCGGCCAAGATCCGTCGGGCCGTGGCTCCGCCAGTGGTTGTGCCCTCCCCGTCACCCGCCCCGCCGTCAGCGGTGCCTGACGGCTCCGGCACTTCGCGCGTCGGCGTCGACCCCGACGGGGCTGACGACGCTGGCGACGTACCCGTCGAGCCCGCCGCGCCCGAACCGGTGGTGGAGCAACCGTTATGGCTGTGGCTCGGTGGGGTACTGGTGGCTGGGGTGGCACTCGTCGTCCTCGTGCGGTCCCTGCGTCCCCGCTGACGTGCGGGGACCCGCCCCTGATCCGTCCCCGAGAGGACCTCCGCCAAATGCCTCGACTGCGCCGTACCTCACCGGACCAACCGGGCTGGACCCGTCGGCGCGCCGGCAAAGGGTTCGTCTACCTCGACCAGGCAGGCGAGCGGTTGCCGGAGGAGGACGCCGAACGGATCCGCTCGTTGGCGATTCCGCCCGCGTGGAGCGACGTGTGGGTCACGCCATACGCGAACGGGCACCTGCAGGCCGTGGGCACCGACGATGCCGGGCGGCGGCAGTACCTCTACCACCCGGAGTGGCGCAACCGTCGTGACGCGGAGAAGTTCGACCGGATGCTGTTGTTCGGCAAGGGGCTCGTGGCCGCCCGCGAACGGGTCCTGATGGACCTCGGGCGGGAGGGGATGCCGCAGGAGAGGGCCTGCGCGGCGGCGGTCAGGCTGCTGGACCTGGGGTACTTCCGAATCGGCAACGACGTGTACGCCGACACCAACGGCAGCTTCGGTTTGACCACGCTGGAGCGCCGTCACGTGCGTCGTCGACAGGACCGGTTGGTCTTCTCGTTCATCGGCAAGTCCGGGGTCGAACATCAGGTGGAGATCGACGACACGACGGTCATCGAGGCGGTCGACATCATGCGTCGGCGGCGCAGCAAGGAGGACCCGCGACTTCTCGCGTTCAAGGATGCCCGGTCGTGGCGGACCATGGTGCCGGACCTGGTGAACAGCTACGTCCGGGAGGTGACCGGACTGGAGGCGACGGCCAAGGACTTCCGCACCTGGCACGCCACGGTGCTGGCGGCGGCCGCCTTGGCGGAGAGCCCGGAGCCGGGGGAGACCAAGGCCTCCCGCAGACGCGCAGTCGCCGGCGCGATGCGCGAGGTGTCGGAGTTCCTCGGCAATACCCCGGCCCTAGCGCGATCGGCGTACGTCGATCCGCGGGTCATCGAAGCCTATGGCCGGGGGCTCACGATCAAGAGCGTCACCCGTCGGAACCACGCCACCCCCGACGAACGCCAGGCCGCCCTCGAGCGAGCCACCCTGAAGCTCATCAACGAGGTTGCCTGAGCGATAGTCCCTGACGCTTGTGCGACGACGCGCCGATGAAAGTCGCACAAACGTCAGGGACTACCCCCGGTTCAGGAGTGCTCGACGAGGTAGTCGATGCAGGCGGTGAGGGCCTCGACGTCGGCGGGATCCACGGCGGGGTACATCCCGATCCGCAGTTGGTTGCGACCCAACTTCCGGTAGGGCTCGGTGTCGACGATCCCGTTGGCGCGCAGGGCCGCGGCGATGGCGGCGGCGTCGATGCTCTCGTCGAAGTCGATGGTGCCGATCACCAGTGAACGGTGACTCGGGTCCGCGACGTACGGCGTGGTGTACGACGTGCGCTCGGCCCAGCCGTAGAGCGCGTCGGAGGAGGCGGTGGTCCGCGCGACCATCGCGTCGATCCCGCCCTGGTCGTTCATCCAGTCCAACTGCTCGGCCATCAAAAACAGCGTCGCGACCGAGGGGGTGTTGTAGGTCTGGTTCTTGGCCGAGTTGTCGATCGCGGTGGGCAGGTCGAAGAACGCGGGGATGTGTCGGTCGCTGGCCCCGATCCGGGCCGCGCGTTCGAGGGCGGCGGGGGACATGATCGCGATCCAGAGCCCACCGTCCGAGGCGAAGCACTTCTGGGGCGCGAAGTAGTAGGTGTCGACCTCGTTCAGGTCGA
>CBDTZB010000304.1:0-4085 GCA_965364795.1 uncultured Nocardioides sp. | reverse complement strand
CCCCCGGATCGAGCCGCCGCTCGTAGTCGATGGCCAGTGCCACGTGGCAGCCGTCGGACTCTTCCTGCCAGCGCAGTTCCGCCGCGCGAAGCCCCACCCATCGCTGAGTGCGGGAGGTGTCGGCGACAACAGCGAAGTTCAGGACACCCGTGGCCGCTTCCACGACCTCGGTGGTGATCTCGCCTCCGGCGCTAGTCAGCCGCCACTCGTCGCCGACAGCGAGTCCGTTGCCGCTTGCCGTGGTGGGCGTGGGGTAGCCCGCTGTGTCGAGCAGCCACCCGCGGTCGCTGGTCGCGAAGTTGGGACCCGCAGCCAGGGTTCGTTCAAACGCGGCGCAGCTCGAATCGACCACCTGCTCGGCGGCGGCGTGCTGGAGGGGGTTGACCCGGAGCCCGGGTGCAGCGCCCTCTAGGGCGAGGAGGATGAGTACGAAGGGAGCGAAGGCGTACGTCTTCGAGTCCCGGCCGGCAAGCCGAGTGACGCCGTACGTCGCGAAGGCGACTCCGTAGACGAGCGGTGCTGCGATGAGGACGCAGAGTGCGGCCTCGTGCAGTAGCGCGGATGAAAGCAGGAGGACCACTGTGACGACCTGGAAAACGGCGCCCGCCCCGCGCAGACGCGCCATGCCAACCGCGAGAGCGAGGAGGACCGGGATGCCGACGAAAAGGAGTGCCGAGTCGAGCCGCCCGGTGACGGCCGAGATCCACACGCCGAGCAGTCCGGTGCCCACCACCACAACACCGAGCAAAGCCTTACGGGTGGCGCTGACGGGTTCGGGGTCAGCGGGTCCCGGATCGGGAACTGTGCGCGCTTCATCGTCGGTCATGTTTTGAGCATACGCTCAATTTAAGCGAATGATCAATCGCAAAGGAGTCCGGACTCAGCCGGCGTCAACCAACTCCAGGGTCAGGTTGTCGCGCTGGAACAACCCGGCGATCCGCATCCGCCGCAGTTGTCCCACCTGACCGGGCTCCCAGGCGTGGTAGATCAGCCGCAACGAGCTGTCATGAACGAACGCATCGGCTCCACCCGGCCCGGGATGACCCGTCGTTGCGGTGCTGAGGAGCGGGGTGCGGGAGGGACGCACGCAGGGTCCGGTGGGGCCCTCGCAGATGGCGTACCCAGTCGCGTAATCCGCGTTCCGGTAGGCGTTCGCGGAGTAGAAGAGGTAGGTCACGCCGCGGAACCTGACCAGGCCGGGGTTCTCGATCGTGTTGCCTTCCCAGCCGCCAGCGAGGGTCAGGATCTCGTAGGTCTGCGAGCCCTCCTCGAACCCGGTTCCGTCCCGATTCAGCTGTCGACTGAAGATGCCTGCCGGGCGGCGCTTGTAGATCCCCGAGAACTTCCACGTCATCCACGGGGTTCCGGCCTCGTCGAGGTAGATGTCCGGGTCGATGACGCCCTGGCGGGACTCCGGGGCACACGCCAGCGGAGCGCCGAGGTGCCGGTAGGGACCGGTGGCGCGTCCCGCCCGAGCCAGGCCGATGCAGTTGTTTCGTTCACCCCCGACGGTGGTGAACTGCGCGGAGTACGCCACCGTCCACCCGCCGCCGATCTTAGCCACACCAGGAGCCCACAACCCGGCTCCCCGGTTGCGGTTCACCACCCAGTCACCCACCACAGGGAGGGCGTCATACCGACGGCCGCTTCCGTCGGTGATCGGTCGCCACGTGGTCAGGTCGGACGAGCTCAGGATCGGTAGGTGCATCTGGTTGGTGTTGGTGGCGAAGGCATACCACTGGTCGCCGTCACGGACGATGTCCGGATCTGCGAAGTAGCCCTGGTAGGAAGAGCCCGGCTGCCAGGACGTCGTGGCGCCCACGACGCGGATCGGCTCGGGACGATTCTGTTTGCGGAACTGTGCGGCCGTCGCTTCTGCCTTGCGCCGTAGCCGCAGGGCGGCGAGGTCCTGCTTGTCCGCCGGTCGTTGCTTGGGCGGCGGCTCGACCAGCGACTCGGTGGGGATCTGACTGGCGCCCGCGGGGATATCCGGAATGACGGCGGGGGTGAAGCTGGCGGGAGGTGCGCTGCTGGGCTTGTTGCCATCCTCGGAACAGGCCACCAGTAGTCCCGATGCCAGAAGGCCGGCGGCGACGGCAACGGGCATTCGATGGCGCAGACGCACGGTGCTCCTCTGATGTCGGATGGTCGTGGGGCGGGGCCCGGTGCCCAGGACACCACGGTAGTCGGAGGTGGGCCGCGCTAACGCTGACCCGCGCGAGTTAGGAGGAGGAGGACTGTCGGCGGTCGCCCCTACCGTGGTGATGTCGGCTCGGGTGGGCACGACGCAGAGGTCGAGAGGGGACGTGGCGATGGTGGAAGAACGTGAGTGGGAGGCCTCGCTTGAGGCGGCGTGGGGACAGCTGCGTGGGGACGTGGCCGATGTGTTGGCCGGCTTGGGCGATGGGGAATGCGTGTTCATCGAGTGGGGCCCGGAGTTGCTTGACGACTCAGCCGATGACTCGAACCCCGGTGGCACGGCGCCGTACGTCCAGGCCACGGGCTGGGGTGAGTCAATGGTGCGAATTGAGGCGGTCAGCAACTACTACCTCGACGACCGGTACGCCCTCGGAGAGGTGGAGGAGGACGCGCTGGAGGATCTCGGTTGGTTCGAGCCGACCTGTGCGCCCGAGGTGGACGCAGAAGGTGGTTCTTCGAACTTCTGGTTCGACGTAGAAGCCCGAGAGGCGGACCTCGCTGCGGTGCTGATGGTCCGAGCCCTGCGGGAGGTCTACGGGTGCCTGCACCCCTCGTTGTTGTCGACCTCGGGGGTGTACCCCGAAACCGAGGCGACCGAGGCGAACTGCGAATGTGACGGCGAGTCCGCGATCGCGGACCTCGACGACCTCCCGACGTCCTGGCCCGCGAGCCGCGGCGAACTCCACGGCGTGGTCATGGAGACCCTGGGGGCCATTCGGGGGGAGCAACCCAGCCAGGACGCCGACGGGGACGTGCCCATCGTCGTGGGGCGATCGGTGGTCTTCGTCCGGGTGCTGGGGAACCGCCCGGGCGTCGAGCTCTTCGCCGAGGTGGTCCTCAGCGTGGAGAGGGCCGATCCCCTGGCCCTGGCCCGGGAGCTCAACATCCTGAATCGCAGCCACCCGTTCTACTCCTTCCACGTCCTCGACGGCGTGGTGATGATGCGTCAACTGGTGGCGGCCACACCGTTCGTGCCGTACCAGCTGAAGGTGGCCCTCGAAACATTCTGCAGCGAGGTCGACGACATCGCTCGAGACCTCGTCGAACGGATCGGCGGTCACCGGTTCATCGGCGCCAGCGACGGAGCCGCTGCCCAGGATGTGGGTGAAACCGGCCTTCGCGCAGTGAAACCCATCGACTCCGCGATCCCGGCTCTGGTGGAGATGCTGCGGGACGGACGGTTGCCCACCCGGTCAGTCATCGAGCTCTTCCAAGCCGATCGGGCGCGTCTGGTCGAAGCGCTGAGCGAGGTCCGAGCAGGTGGGGTGGCCTGCGAGCCGGTTGGCCACGAGCGTGTCCTCGAGACGTTGCGGCGAGCCGCTCGGGCGGTGACCCGGGCGGACGCCCAACGCAGCCGTTCCGAAGGGCAGCCCCCGGAGGGCGCACGCCTCTCCGTGCTTGACGGTGACGAGGGATCGAACCGTCGGCGGGCCTGAGCGCTGACCCCTAGCCAACGGCCGACAGGGGAAGTTCATCCAGCGGGAGGGGAGCGAGCAGGACGTCGTTGGCGAAGTGCACGACCTCCACTGCCTGGCCGACCTCCCGGCAGGCCCCTACCAACCCGGCGGCCAGCTCCCGATCGACCTGGTTGGCGCCGTCTCGCCCTGGTCGGGTGCAGAGGAAAGCCACGCGCCCACCCGGTGCGACCCCACAGAGCACGTCTCGCGCGATATCAGCCAGAGACGCGAAGTCCTCAGGGCGGGGCACGTCCACCACATCCTCGACCTGCGTGAGGTGGGGGATCGGGACATCCTCAGCGGTGATCAGCATCATCCAGATGCTGTGGCCCCCGAAGCCAAGCGGTTCCATCAGGTGACGCCAGGTCGCTTCGAGATCGGCCTGGGTGCGGATCTGGTCAGGCAGGAGTTCGGGGCGGTCGGAGTCAT
>CBDTZB010000303.1:0-4090 GCA_965364795.1 uncultured Nocardioides sp. | reverse complement strand
TCAGGACGCCGACTCCACCGACCCCCGCCACGATCAGCACCAGGTCGCCCAGGGCGCAGATGACGACCACCACGAGCACGTGTTCGCGCAACAAACCCTGTCGGAGGACGAAGGCGTTCTGGGCACCGATGGCCACGATGAGGGCAAGCCCGGTCAGCAGGCCGGTGAACAGAACAGTGAGCATGCTGAAAAATCTAGAGGGTGAGGAGGCCTGAGAGAAGCAACATTTTTTAATGAATCATTAGTATCTCTTCATGCAGCCACACCCCGCCCAACTAGCCGCCCTCGTCGCCGTCGTCGAACGTGGCACCTTCGAGGCTGCTGCCCGCAGCCTGCACATCACGCCTAGTGCCGTCAGTCAGCGCATCCGCGCTCTCGAGTCCGAGGCCGGGCAGGTGTTGGTGCGTCGTACGTCGCCGTGCAGCGCCACCCCGGCGGGGGAGGTTCTCCTCCGGCTCGCACGTCAGACCGCGCTGACCTACGCCGAGGCAAACGCCGCACTGGGCCAGGACCAGGCCGGCCCGGTGATGGTCCCCGTGGTGCTGAGCGCCGATTCGCTTGCCACCTGGTTTCGCGACGCCATGAGCGAGATCGCGGCCTGGGAGGACGTTGCTCTGCGGCTCTCGGTCGAGGATCAGGCGCACTCCGTGGACCTGCTCCGCCGCGGCGAGGTGCTCGCCGCGGTGACCTCAGAACCGGCTGCGGTGCAGGGGTGCTCGGTCATCCCGCTCGGTTCCCTGCGGTACGCCGCTGTCGCCTCTCCCGAGTTCGTTGCTCGCTGGTGGGAGGGCTCGCCACGCCGCACCGCTTGGGCATCGATGCCGATGATCATCTACAGCGACAAGGATTACCTCCAGGACGCCCACCTGACGCGGCATCTGGGGGTGCAGGGTCAGCGTCCACCGATGGTCCACCAGGTCCCCACCAGCGCCGACTTCCATGAAGCCGTGGTGCGCGGGCTCGGCTGGGGGATGATCCCCGAGCCGCAGTTGGAGCCCGACCTGGCAGACGGTCGGTTGGTCCGCCTCGGCAGGGAGTGGCGATCTGTGCCGCTCTACTGGCAGCGGTGGCGCCTGGAGTCCGCGACGCTCGACCGGCTCGACGACGTCGTACAACGCGCGGCACTCCGTGCGCTGCGCCGCTGACCGGCCGCTTACCGGTCCTGGCCGAACGCGTCGGAATGACGAAACCCCGCCCGGGATCGCCAGGCGGGGCTTCGTTGTCCAGATGGACGAGTCAGTCTGCGATCAGAACGCAGCCTCGTCGAGGTCCATCACCGAGAGGTCGGTCGCCTTAGCGATCGCCAGTTCGGCGGTGATCTTGGGCAGGTTGGTCTGCGCGAAGAACTGCGCGGCCGCGACCTTGCCTTCATAGAAGGACTTGTCCTTGCCCGGGTCGCCGGCGAGAGCCGCGAGCGCAACCTCGGCCTGACGCAGCAGCAGCCAGCCGCAAACGACATCGCCGAGCACCATCAGCAGGCGGGTGGTGTTCAGACCCACCTTGTAGATGTTGCGCAGATCCCCACCCTCGGAGGAGACATCGGCAGACATCAAGTCGTTGATCATGTGACCGACCATCGCGTTGGCGTCCTCAAGCGCCTTGGCGAGCAGTTCGCGCTCGACCTTCAAGCGACCGTCGCCGGCCTCGGAGGAGATGAACTTCTCGATCTCGACCGCCAGGTGACCCAGCGCCCTGCCCTGGTCCTTGACGATCTTCCGGAAGAAGAAGTCCTGGCCCTGGATGGCGGTGGTGCCTTCGTAGAGGGTGTCGATCTTGGCGTCGCGGACGTACTGCTCGATGGGGTACTCGGTCAGGAAGCCCGACCCGCCCAGCGTCTGCAGCGACTCGGTTCCCAGGAGGACCCAGGAACGCTCCGAGCCGTAACCCTTGACGATCGGCAGCAGGAGGTCGTTGACCGCAGCCGCGAGGCTGTGTTCGGTGCCCTCGTGCTCGGCGATCATGACGTCGTCCTGCCACGAAGCGGTGTAGAGCACCAGGGCTCGCATCGCTTCGGCGAAGGACTTCTGCGTCATCAGCGAGCGACGTACGTCGGGGTGGTGGGTGATCGTGACGCGGGGGGCCGTCTTGTTGGCGGCCTCGGTCAGGTCAGAACCCTGAACGCGGGTCTTGGCGTAGTCGAGGGCGGAGAGGTAACCGGCCGACAGGGTGGCGATGGCCTTGGTGCCGACCATCATCCGGGCGTTCTCGATGACCTGGAACATCTGGGCGATGCCCTCGTGGACCTCGCCGAGCAGCCAGCCCTTGGCGGGCTCGCCGCCGCCGACACCGGGGTCGCCGAAGGTGACCTCGCAGGTGTTGGAGACCTTGATGCCCATCTTGTGCTCGACGTTGGTGACGTAGACGCCGTTGCGCTCGCCGGTCAGCTCGCCGGTCTCGTGGTCGAAGTGGATCTTCGGCACGATGAACAGGCTCAGACCCTTGGTGCCGGGGCCGCCGACGCCTTCGATGCCGACCGGACGGGCCAGCACGAGGTGGATGATGTTGTCCTGCAGGTCGGACTCGGCCGAGGTGATGAAGCGCTTGACGCCCTCGATGTTCCACGAGCCGTCGTCGTTCAGCGAGGCCTTGGCGCGACCCGCGCCGACGTCGGAACCGGCGTCGGGCTCGGTCAGCACCATGGTGCAGCCCCACTGCTTGTCCACCATGTGCTGGGCGATGAGCTTGTCGCGCTCGTTACCGTTGCGCTCCACGACGGCGGCGAACGGCGGGCCCGCGGCGTACATGTGGATGGGGGCGTTGGAGCCGAGCACGAGTTCGCCGATGGCCCAGTTGATGGAGGAGGGGGCCTGCGTGCCGCCGAGCGACTCGGGGATCTGCAGGCGCCAGAACTCAGCTTCCATCCAGGCGTCGTAGCTCTTCTTGAACGAGGCCGGCACGGGGGCCGTGTGGGTCTCGGGGTCGAAGACCGGGGGGTTGCGGTCGCTGTCGGCGTACGACTCCGCGAGCTCGCCGCGGGCGAGCTGGTCGACCTGCGCCAGGATCTCGCGGGTGGTCTCGGTGTCGACCTCGGCGAACGGGCCGGTGCCGAGGACCTTCTCGCGGCCGAGCACCTCGAAGAGGTTGAACTCGATGTCGCGCAAGTTGCTGTGGTAGTGGCTCACTGCTCTCGCCTGATCCTTCGTCTCGGGAAACCGGCCCGGGAGGGTGATGCTCGACGGTGTTACTCGTCGGTTCTACTGGCCGGTAACATAATGATATGAGGGGTCGTCGGATCTCGCAAGAAAACGTTTGATGCCGCGGCTTGCTGATGCCTGATGCGAACTCATTCTGCCGCGATGCAGGGCGGAATCAAGGGCCCGACGTGATCGGGATCTCGATCTGCTTGACTGGCTGGCATGCGCGTCTCCACCAAGGCCGACTACGCCCTGCGGGCCCTGATCGAGATGACCACCCGGCAGGACGGGCAGCCGCAGGGCTCCAGCCCACGAGCCATCAGTGCCGAGGAACTCGGCAAACTCCAAGCCATCCCACACGGATTCCTGCAGTCGATCCTCGCTGACCTTCGACGTGCCGACATCGTGCTGTCGCAACGGGGTCAGGCGGGAGGGTGGCGCATGGCTCGAGCCGCTTCCACCGTCTCGGTGGCCGACGTGATCCGGGCCGTTGACGGGCCCCTCGTGTCGGTCTACGGCCTGCGCCCGGAGATGGTCAGCTACAACGAGAACGCCCAGGTGCTCCAGCACGTGTGGATTGCTGCGCGGCGATCTCTTCGTGAGGTGTTCGAGCAGGTCTCGATCCAGCAGCTCGCCGACGGTGAGTTGCCCGACGCCGTGACCTCCCGGACCGACGACGACGACGCCTGGCAATCGCACTGACGTAGGTCTCGGCCCGGTCAGGCGGCGGTGTTGCGGCGGCGTAGGGAGCGTCGGTGCTTGTCGGATCGCTGTCGCAACTCGTCTATCTCGTGAGCCAGCGAGTCATTGCGCCGAGCCAGGCGTTCGACCTCGCGCAGCGCCTCGGTGAGATCGGTTGGTCGCTGCGGGATCAGGTCGCCTACGGGCAAGGAAGCGGTTCCGAAGCCGACGGTTCGGCCGAACTCCTGCCAGACCTGGTCAGGCGACTGTCCGCC
>CBDTZB010000302.1:0-4100 GCA_965364795.1 uncultured Nocardioides sp. | reverse complement strand
GATCATCCAGCATCCGCTGGCGAAGGTCTTGCGAGACCTGCCCTACGATCTCACGCCGACGCGGCCAAGGCCGCATGCTGGACGCGAAGGGTGGGCGAAAACACATGTCGATCTGCGCACCCCGACGGGGAAGCGAACCGGTGTGGCCTTCACCCTCTCTAGTGCCGAACATGATCACAGGAACAATCGGTGCCCCGGTGACGAGGGAGAGGTAGGCCGCACCGCGGTGAAAACGCCCGAAGTCCCCCGTCCCGCGCGTCCCCTCCGGAAAGATCCCCACCGCTCCCCCGTCACGCAGCACCCGCAAAGACTGCTTCACCGCTGCAGGGTCGGTGGCGAACCGGTCTAGGCGGATCTGGCCGGACGCCCTGAGACACGCTCCCCACAGGCGGGATTCGAACATCTCCGCCTTGGTCAACGCATGCACCGGTCGCGGCGCGAAGGACGCCATCAGCGGCCCGTCCAACACACCAATATGGTTGCTGGCGAAGATCACCGCACCGTCGGCGGGCACGTGTTCGAGGCCGTGACGGCGCACGTCGTATCTCGCCCGCAGCAGCCCGCGAGCGACGGGTCGCAGGGAGTGCAGAAGATAGCGCGACGGGAACGGGACCGCCGTTGTGTCGGGGAGTTCCGCGTGCCGAGAGTCAGTACGACGGGGGCTCACGGCGCCGCCGAAGAAGCTGCGCCGTCCACCTGGCCCGCCGCGGTCTCCGTCACCAGGTCGACGACCAGGTCAATAACTTCCTGGAGCGTGTACGGCGTGGTGTCGAGGTGTACGGCGCCATCGGCTCGCGTCAACGGCGCCGCAGCCCGGCCCGAGTCGATCCGGTCCCGCTCAGCCAACGAAGCCGCGGTGGCGCCGACATCGGTGCCACCTTCCTCGGCGGCACGACGTGCCGCCCGCGCCTCGGTGTCGGCGGTGACGTAGAGCTTCACCTCGGCCTGGGGCCAGACCACGGTCGTGATGTCGCGACCCTCCACCACGATGCCGACGCCGTCGGCGATGGCCTCATCGATGGTGTCGCGTTGGGCCTGCAGCAGACGCGAGCGGACAGCGGGTACCGAACTCACCGGCGACACCGCAGACGTCACTTCGGCCGAACGGATCGGTCCACGAACGTCGACTCCGTCCACGTCGATCGTGGGCTCCGCCGGGTCGGTGCCCGACACCATCGTGGGCTGGTCGGCCCGGGCTGCCACAGCGGCGGCATCGTTGATGTCGACGCCTTCGCGCAGCATCCACCAGGTGATGCCGCGGAACTGCGCGCCCGTGTCGAGATAGCGCAGTCCCAGTCGTAGGGCCACGCCCTTGCAGGTGCTGGACTTCCCCGAACCCGAGGTGCCGTCCACGGCCACCACCACGGGGGTTCCCAACGTGGTCACGGACGAGAGATCGGGCTGCGCGGAGGGGTTGTTCACGGGGCAGGAGTCTACCGGTGCGTGACCCAGCCGAGGTATTCCAGTGCTTGCGAGAGCCGGTCGGCACTCTCCTCGGTGACCAGTAGTTCGACCAGACCCACCGGACGTCCTGGATCGTGATCGATCCGGACGTCCTCGATGTTCACGTCGCTGGCGCCCGCGTCGGCGAAGAGGCGCGCGAGTTCGCCCGGAGAGTCGGGTACGGCGACGAAAAGCGTGGCCATCGAGCGCGGCGGTCCACCGTGCTTGCCGGGGATGGCCTGGGTGCCGGCCACGCCGAGGAGCAGTAGATCGTTCAGTCCCGTTCGGTCGCCGCTCGCCAGGGCTTCGATCAGACCATCGAGACGGTCCCGCATCCCGGTGAGCAACTCCCCCACCGCCGCCGAGTTCGCCGAGACGATCTGGCCGTAGAGGCCCGGGTTGCCTGCCGCCACACGGGTGACGTCACGAACCCCCTGCCCGGAAAGCGCCAGGTGTTGCTGGGGCGCCCCGTGGAGGGAACTGGCCGCCAAGGCAGCCATCAGGTGTGGGACGTGGGAGATGAGGGCTACGGCACGATCGTGGTCCTCCGGGGTGAGCCGCACCGGCTCGCCGCCGCACACGCGCGCCAACTCTTCGACGAGTTCCACGGCCTCAGCACTCGCGCCCTCCCCGGGAGTGATCGCCCAGGGCCGTCCGTCAAACAGTGCGCCGGTGGCCGCCAGGGGCCCGGATCGTTCACTGCCCGCCATCGGATGGCTGCCGACGTACTGATCCACGCGGTCCGCGTCCGCGACAGCAGCCAAAGGACCGGACTTCACACTGCCCACGTCGGTGACGACAGCGCCGCCCTCGAGGGCTTGACGGATCTCCTCGGCCAGGTGGTCCGGTGGGACCGAGACCACCACGAGTTGCGGCCGGTCACCCGCGCGCCGCCGCCGGCCCGCACCCAGGCCGGAGGCGGTGCGCACGTGGTGAGGGTCCACGTCGCTCAACAGGACCTCGAGGCCGGCGTTGACGCAGGCCAGGCCGATCGAGGTTCCGATCAGGCCCGTGCCGACAATCTCGACGGGTCCGACGAGGCGTGAGGCGATGGGCGCGTCACTCATCAGGGACGGAACGCGTGCGCGTGAGGTCCTTACGCAACGCAGCCGCGCCGTGCAGGTAGACGTGGGTCAGGTCCGCACGCGCCTTCTCGGTCTCGATGTGGGCCATCATCCGGACCACGCGAGGCATGGAGCCCTCGATCTCGAGCTCTCGGGCACAGATCAGCGGTACCTCGCCGAAGCCCAGGCCGCGCGCGGCGTACGCCGGGAACTCCGAAACGAGGTCAGAGGTCGCGGTGAAGATGACCGAGATGAAATCGTCGACCTCGAGGCCGTTGGCCGTCATCACATCGGTCACCATCTCGGCGACCCGCTCCAGCATGTGTTCGCGTTCGTCGGTTTCCAGTTGGGTCGCTCCGCGGACTGCGCGTACCGCCATCTGTCTGCCTTTCGCTACGTACTACGGGTGCCTATCGTGAGATGGGTGGAGCCTAGTGCTTCACATCTTCGCGGTGTCGAGCAGTGCGCCGAGCTCGTCGAGCGTCAGGTCACGCACCATGCCAGCCTTGAGCTGACCGATCTCGACGGGACCGAACTCGGTCCGCGTCAGCTTGCGTACCGGGTGGCCCAGCTGCTCCAGCAGCCGACGCACGATGCGGTTGCGGCCCTCATGGATCGTGAGTTCCACGATCGACTTCTTCGGAGCCGAGGCGATGACCCGGGCCTGGGTGGGCAGCACCGGGCCGTCCTCCAGGTCCACTCCCGCCAGCAGGGTGGCGACGAGCGTCTTGTCCGCGTGGCCATCCACCTCAGCGACGTAGGTCTTGTCGACCTCGAAGGACGGGTGGGCCATCTGGTTTGCGAAGTCACCGTCGTTGGTGAGCAGCAGCAGCCCGGAGGTGTCGGTGTCGAGCCGGCCGACGTGGAAGAGCCGCTCCGGACGGTCCGCTACCACGTCGGAGATCGTTTTGCGGCCCTCCGGGTCGGACATGGTCGAGACGACTCCGCGCGGCTTGTTCAGCACGAGATAGACGAAGTCGGTCACTGGCGGCAGCCGCAAGCCGGAGACCCGGACCACGGCGGTCCGCGGGTCGACCTTCGTGCCCATGCGGGTGACGACCTCGCCGTTGACCTCAACTTCGCCGCCGAGCATGAGTTCTTCGCACTTGCGCCTGGACGCCACTCCGGACTGGGCCAGCAGTTTCTGCAGGCGAATCAATCCGTCGTCGTCGGTCAGGATCTCGCGGCTCATGGCTGTGAGCCTACGGACTCGACTGACTCGTCCTCGGACTCGGTCGGCGCGGGAACCGGCTCAGGGGTCGGCGCGGGAGCAGGCACCACGTGCGCTCCGCTCATCTGAGCCAACTCGTCCTCGAAGTCGTCCATGTCCGGGAGGTACGGCGCCAACTCGGGCAGCTCGTCGATCGACCCGATGCCGATGCGTTCGAGGAAGTAGCTCGACGTGCGGTAGAGCGTCGCACCGTGTTCGCCGTCGCGACCAGCCTCCTCCAGCAGACCTCGGGTGAGCAGCGTGCGCATCACCCCGTCAACGTTGACGCCGCGGACCGCGGACACCCGAGCGCGGGTGATGGGCTGCTTGTAGGCGACGACCGCCAACGTCTCAAGAGCCGCCTGGGTCAAGCGGGCGCGCTG
>CBDTZB010000301.1:0-4113 GCA_965364795.1 uncultured Nocardioides sp. | reverse complement strand
CCTCGCTCATCCAGTACGCCGACTGGATCTGGTTGGCGTGCCGCACCGACGCCGATCTGCCCCGCCACAAGGGCCTCTCCATGATCATGCTCCCGGCCGACGCACCCGGTGTCTCCTACACCCCTGTGCACACGGTCGCCGGAGTCGGCACATCCGCGACGTACTACGAGGACGTCCGGGTTCCGGCCTCCAACCTCGTCGGTGAACTCAACGGCGGTTGGGCCCTGATGACCAACCAGTTGAACCACGAGCGGGTGGCCCTCACCTCGGCCGCTCCTTTGGTCCACTCGCTGAAGCTGGTTCGCGAGTGGGCGCAGCAGACCAAGAACCCGGACGGACAGCGGGTGATCGACACCGAGTGGGTGCAGATCGCGCTCGGCCGCGCCCACGCCCGGATCGAGGCTCTCAGCCTGATCAACTGGAAACTGGCGGCCGACGCCGACGCCGGGGTGGACCTCTCCCCCGCCGAAGCTTCCGCCACCAAGATCTATGGCTCCGAACTGGCCACCGAGATCTATCGGGCGTTGATGGAGATCGTCGGACCCAACGCCACCATCACCGGCGCCTCAGATGGCGCCGTCCTGGCCGGTCGACTGGAGCGCTTCTACCGCTCGTCCTTGGTGATGACGTTCGGCGGCGGCACCAACGAGATCCAGCGCGACATCATCGGCTACGTCGGCCTCGGCCTTCCGGCCGCAAAGCGCTGACCCTGCCCGCCGCTGTTCGAGACCACTTCACTTAAGGACCACGTCATGGACTTCATCTTCACCTCCGAGCAGGACGAAGCCGCTTCGCTCGCCACCCAGATTCTCAGTGACAAGACCAGCAACGAACGACTTAAGGCCGTCGAGCAGAACGGCGACCGCTTCGACGCTGATCTGTGGCGTGAGCTCTCGTCCGCCGGCCTCGTGTCGCTCGCCGTTCCCGAGGAGTACGACGGCGCTGGGCTGGGCCTCATCGAACTGGCTCGGGTGCTGGTCGAGATCGGGCGGCACGTCGCTCCCGTGCCGTTGGCCGTCAGCGGCCCTTGCGCCGTGGTCGTGGCGGAATCCGGAACCGAGGAACAGCGTCGGTCGCTTCTCCCCGCGGTTGCTGCAGGCGAGTTGATCCTTGCGGCCGCCGTCGCTGAAGAGCGCTCACACCTCCCGGCACGACCCACTGTCACGGCCCGCCAGGCTGATGGCATCTGGAGCCTGGACGGCGCCAAGGCCATCGTCCGGGCCGGCACCGTGGCCCACCGCTTCCTGGTCACCGCCACCAGCCCCGACGGCGTGGGCGTGTTCCTGGTCGACCCTGCCGCCACCGGCGTCAACGTCGTCACGCAGCACAGCAGTGACCTCGACCTCGTCGCCCGTATCGAGTTCACCTCGGCCGCGGCCGAGCTGGTGGGCACGACCGATGGCGAGACGGTCACGCGTCTGCACCACCTATTGCTGGCCTGCGCGGCTGCCGAGCAGCTCGGGGTGACCGAGGGCGCGCTCAAGCTGACCGCGGCGTACGCCAAGACCCGCGAGCAGTTCGGTCGCCCGATCGGCACCTTCCAGGCGGTCTCCCAACGACTGGCCGATGGCTACATCGACGTCCTCGGACAACGGTTGACCTTGTGGCAGGCCTTCTGGCGTCTTTCCGAGGGGCTCCCCGCGGAGGTTGAGGTGGCCACCGCGAAGTTGTGGGCCGCCGACGCGGGTCACCGGTTGGCGCACACCACCGTTCACGTGCATGGCGGTGTCGGCATCGACATGGACGGCGAGGCACACCGTTACTTCACCTCGGCCAAGCGCTTCGAGTTCCTTTTCGGCAGTTCCACTGAGCAGGCCCTCGCCATCGGCAAGGCCCTGGCCGCGGATCCGGTCTGAGCTGACCCAAGCCCACGCATCAACCAGCAGCCGGCGCGTCCCCCAGGGGGCGCGCCGGCTGCTTGGCTTCGGGACCGATTGGGTCAGCGGTAGTTGTTGAGCCGTTCGACCGTCGTTTCGTACTCGGCGATCAGATCCGCCATGACGTCGGCGACGGGGCGGACATCGTTCATCCGTCCCACGATCTGACCGATCGGCATCGCGATCACGTCAGGGTCGTTGGCGGCACTGATGCGGCTGTGCGCGTTGGAAACGAGGAGATTCTGCAACGGCATCGGCAAGGGATCAGGAGCGCCGTCCTCGGACCAGGCCTCGGTCCACTTGGTTTTCAGCAAGCGCGCCGGCTTGCCGGTGTAGACCCGGGTCCGGACGGTGTCGCTACTGGTGGCGCGGGTGAACGCTGTGGTCCAGGCGTCGCTGTTCATCCCACCGCTGAGCTCGCGATACTCCGATGTGCCGAGCCACACCGACCCCATCCACACGCCCTGGGCTCCCAGCGCCAAGGAGGCAGCGATCTGCCGGCCCGAACCGATGCCCCCGGCTCCGAGGACGGGCACGTCGGCACCGACAGCGTCAACGATGTCGGGGGTCAGAACCATGCTGGCGATCTCACCGGTGTGCCCACCGGCTTCGTAGCCCTGGGCGATGATGATGTCGACCCCGTTGGCGATGTGGCTCAACGCGTGCTTGGCGGCTCCGGCCAGAGCAGCCACCTGGATCCCGGCTGCGTGGCACTGCTCGATCACGTCGATCGGCGGCGAACCCAGGGCGTTGGCGATCATTACCGGACGGTGCTTCAGTGCCACGTCGAGGTGGGTGCGAGCGATGGAGTGCAACCAACCGAGGACTCCGTCGCGGCCCTCCCCCTCCGGCAGCGGAGGAACCCCGAGTTTGAGCAGGGTCTCGTCGACGAACTTCTTGTGCTCATCAGGAATCAGCGCATCCAGATCCATCGAGGTCCCCTCGGTGGGGATCTTCATGGGCATCACGATGTCGGCGCCGTACGGTTTGCCGTCGGTGTTGTCGTCCAACCACGTCAGAACGTTGTCGAGTTCGTCCGCGTCGTTGAAGCGGACACAACCCAGGACCCCGAGCCCACCCGCACGGGACACCGCGGCGGCCACGTGTTCGGACGGAGTGAAGGCAAAGATCGGGTACTCGATCCCGAACGCCTCGCACAGGTCCGTGCGCATCAGGCCTTCACACTCTCCTGGTTGCCGAGCGCCATCTCCTTGGCTCGGGGGTACTGAGCCTTGCCGGTGGCGTTGCGCGGGATCTCGCTGACCAGCGTCAGAGTCTTGGGCAACTTGTAGCCCGACAGGTGTTGACGCAGATAGTCCTTCAGGTCGGCGAGCTCGACGGTGTGGCCCTCACGGGGCTGCACCACCGCCGCCACGGCCTGACCGAACTTCTCGTCGGGGATGCCGACCACGAGGCAGTCGTAGACGCCGGGGTGTCCCTTGATGGCCATCTCGACCTCTTCGGGGTAGACCTTCTCCCCGCCGGTGTTGACACAGTTAGAGCCGCGACCCAGCAGGGTGACCTTGCCGTCGGTCTCGATGCGGGCGAAGTCACCCGGCACGGCGTACCGCTGGCCGTCGATCTCCAGGAACGTCTCGGCCGACTTCTTGGGGTCCTTGTAGTAGCCGATCGGCACGGAGCCGCCGCGCCCCAAACGCCCGGTCGCGCCGACGTTGGTCGCGAGGTCGAGGACCTGGTTGTTCTCGTCGATGACGACACTGGCCGGGCCGAGGGCCACGACGGGGCCATCGGTGGAGATGTGGTCCTTGTCCTGCAGACCGGTGCCCTGGAAGCCCGTCTCGGAGGCGCCGATGGAATCGGTGAAGAAGGAGTTCGGGAACGCCTCCATCCAGCGACCCTTGACCGCAGCGCTGAAGATGGCCGCGCTGCTCGAGATCGCGATCAGGTTCGGGCAGTCGTACGGCGTACCGGTGGCTGCCTTGGCCTCGAAGGCCTCGATGAGGGGTCGGGCCATCGCGTCACCGGTCATGAAGATGAGCTGCACACCCTCGGACTCGATGATTTCCCAGGTCCGGACCGCGTCGAACTTCGGTTCGAGGATGGTGAGGTGGCCGGCGAACAGGTGCATGAGCAGGCCGGCTTGGGCGCCGCCGTGCATGAGGGGGCTGAGCGGGAAGGTGACCATCCGGCCGTCCTGCTTGGCCTGCTCGGACTGGTCGAACTCTCCGAGCGCCTCACCGGACATGAAGTCGATGCCGCCACCGAGGACCCGCCA
>CBDTZB010000300.1:0-4141 GCA_965364795.1 uncultured Nocardioides sp. | reverse complement strand
GCTTTTGGGAACACCCTCGTAAGTGCGCGGATCTGCCGCGTAGCGTGCGCACGCTGCCATGCGGATCTGCCGCGATTGGGGCGCGGTCATACCGATGAGCGTGCGCTCTTGCGCAGGCGTCGTCGACCGCTTGTCGTCCGTTTCCGGCGTGCTTGTCAGTTCTCGTCGGTGAGGATCTCCAGCGCGGTTCTCGCGTCGACGAGGTCCTGGCCGGACAGCGCGGTCCACGACAGCTCGTCAGGTGTGAGCCTGGTGCGGAGCGTCTGGATCCGGGATCGGTCTGAGCCGGTGAAGCCGTCACGCTCGGCGAACGGGTCGTCGATGCAGGTGAGCAGCACGACGGCGTCGCGCAGATGGCGGTCGCGGTCACGGGTGTCGGCCGTGTAGGCGGCAGCCTTCAAGACGAGCGCCCCGAACGGGCCGGGCACCGAGACCGTGGTGATGGCTCCAGGCTCGATCTCCAGGCGCGCGTTGACAGTGCGCCGGAGCGCCTGCGTTCCGCCCTCGATGCGAACCATGTCGCGGCCGGCGAGCCGCTGGGTGACCTTCGGTGCGTGGTGGTCGGCGACCAGGACGTCCACGACCTCCTCCTGCTGCTCCTCTTCCTGCTCGTGCTGCTCATGCTGCTGCTCCTCGGAGCCCTCGTCCGGGTGTCCGGCGACCAGGTCGACCTTGCTGGTGCCGCGGTAGAAGCGGTGTGCGGTGTTGTCGCGCGGGTCGACGGCCGGGCGCAGGCTGTAGCCGAGGGACCGAAGCACATCCGCGGTCTCGGCTGCGATGCCGCGAGTGGTCTCGATGTGCAGCACGATGTCGACGTCGTTGGTCGGCCGCACGATCCCGAGGTTGCGGTGGATGGAGTGCAACTGGGTCATCAGGCCGCCGACCAAGGTCCACTTATCACTCGGCAGCACCGCGGCGATCTCGGCGACGTTCGGCCACGGATCGGGCCACCCTCCGATCGGGGTCGCGACGTCGATGGTCGGGCGCTCGACGGCGCCCGGCTGGTCAGAGGCGGTCATTCTCGCGGAACAGCTCGAGCCTGCTGAGCAGGTTGTGCTCCCCCACGCCGCGCTCGCGCGGGTCGAGGGAGGTGGCGGCGTCGACGGCAGCCAGCGTCCGGTTGAAGGCCGCGAGGTACCGGACGAAGTCGATGTCCGTGTGGGTGCTGCGCAGGACGATGGGCCCGGCGGGGTCCTCGATCAGTCGAAAGCGCCGTACGAGGTCCGCGAACTGGTCGGCGTGGACGTAGCCGTCGACGACCGTGTCGCCCTCGACGAGTCCGAGTCGCTGGCGGCCGGGGACGACGAGCTCGGCGCGGAGGCGCTCGGCGACGGAACGGTGCCCGGAGCAGGTAGTGACGACCGCGCGATCGCGCAGCCTGACGGTCAGCTCGGTCGGGTCGGTGATCTCGCGCAGGGTGGCGCGGAGCCGGGACCGCTGGGTGTCGCCGAGGCCGAGCGGCGCGGCGTTGGAGAGCAGTGCGATCGCTCCCCAGGCGGTGTGCTCGGCCCAGGTCCGGGTCCGGCCCGAACCGCGTTCGAGGCGGTACCGCTCCACCGAGGTGCGGTCAAAGACGCCTCGGGCGATGCGCGTGATGGCCCCCGTCTCGGCGAGGCCGCGGACCTGGCGCGACTCGATCCCCAGGAGGTCGGATACCTCGCGGATCGTCAGAAAGTCGCCCCTGCTCGCCATGACAGAATAGTGCCTCTTTCGGTGGTTATCTGTAAAGCCACGTCGTCCACCCGATGCAGGCGGTCATTGGGAACCGGCGTCCGGGTCCCTACAAACTCATGTAGTAATGCACGCATCAGTACTGACGGGCTGTGCGTTCACATGAAGCATCCGGAACTGCCGCATTTGGAAGGCTTAACCTCCGAAGCCGAGGAATACCAGCAGTCGCCTTTCGAACTCGACCAACGTCACTGCCTCGAGCCTTCCGACGACGGCGTGGGCGCTGCTCCTTCGGACGGTGGTGATCTTTTCGACCATCAGGAAGCTGTCTTGGTCGAGCCCGTTCCCCTCGTCTGCCGCAACCGGCACTCGCAGCAGAGGCGCCTCGACTTGGGTGCTCGTGAATGGGCAGACCGTCAATGAGTCAGTCGCGTCGAAGCGGTCGTCCTGGACGATCAAGGCCGGTCGCGGCTTGTTGGCGTAGACACCGCCGGCGACGGTGACAATATCCCCGCGCCTCACTCGACCCAGTCGTCGGAGACGGCCTCGACGAAGTCCATGTCGTCATTCGCTCGGTCAGCGGCCGCAACGAGTGCGGACTGGAAGTGAGCTTCAGCAGCGAAGTCCGGCGAGCGCACGTCGGGTACCCAGATCTGGACAGGCCGCAGACCCTGGGCCCGCATCCGGGCCCGGTACGCGTTCACTCGATCTTGTACAGCCATATCTGTCATGTTACATGTAACGAGACGGTCGGCCAATCGAACCGCGCGGTTCTGCCGCGTTGACGAACGCACGACTGAGGTTCTTGCTGGGGTATGACCGCAACCGAACTGCTTCCCATGACAACCGACCACGACGATCAGATCCTTCATCTGGCCGTCGCAGCGCACCTGGCTCGCTACAAGGGCCAGACTCGTGCGCACACAGCCTCCGACCTCAACACCTACTTGAGGTGGTGCGCTGATCATGGCCTCTGTCCGCTCCGGGCCCATCGTGCGCACATCGAGCTATTCCTGCGCTGGATGCAGGAAGTTCGAAGGCTCAAGCCCTCAACTGTGTCCCGGCGGCTCTCAGTGCTCTCGGGCTTCTACCGAACGTGTGTCATCGACGGGGTCCTTGAACACTCACCAGCCGAGTACGTCCGCCGCCCAAAGGTCCCTCCTGAGTCACCCACGCTGGGGCTGAGCCACCTCCAGTTCGAGGCCATGCTCACCGCTGGTCGCGATTCAGTCAATGACAACGACTTCGCACTGGTCGCCATGTTGGGGTTGCTCGGACTGCGGATCTTCGAGGCCACGGGAGCCAACATCGAAGCGCTCAGCGAAGTTAGAGGACACCGGGTGCTTCGTGTCCACGGGAAGGGCGACAAGATCGCCCTGGTCCCACTCTCGCCCGCTGTGGGTCGAGCTATCGACCGAGCCGCCGGAGCCCGCGAGTGTGGACCGCTGCTGCTCAACAGTGAAGGCCGGCGCATGGATCGCCATGCAGCCACCCGCCGGCTTCGCGCCCTCGTCCAGTCCTCCGGAGTCACCATCGACCGGATGCACCCACACATGCTCAGGCACACGTTCGTCACGACCATGCTCGATGCAGGAGTTGACCTGCGTGACGTCCAGATCGCCGCCCGCCACGCCGACCCCCGGACAACGATGCGATACGACCGGGCGCGCAATAACCTCGACCGCCACCCCAACTACATCCTGGCCGCATTCATGGCCTCGGCGACCTGACACACGACGACACGATTCCAAAGACCACACCGCGCCCTGTCAGCGCCAGACTCGCGCGCCGACGCACACTATGTGATCTTGGCACTCGCATCCCAAAGTGGGATTCGCTGGGTTCATGACTATTCAGATCGCCGTTCGCCTTCCTGACGAGATGGTGGCCTTCTTGGACCGCACGGTGGCCACCGGCAAGGCTCCTAGCCGGGCCGCGATTGTCGCGGCGGCGGTTGAGCGGGAGATGCGTAGACAAGCTGCCGAACACGACGCCCAGGTCTTGCATAAAGACGGTCCCGCCGACGACCTCGACGATCTGGTGCAGTGGAGCAGCACCCACCTCACGGTCGAGGACTGATCGGTGCGCGAGATCTGCCTGGTGAAGCTCGACAAGACCCGGCCGGCGCTGGTCCTGACCCGCGGAGCGGCGCGGGCCGCGATGACCAAGGTGACCGTCGCTCCCATCACCACCACCGTCAAGGGCCTGTCCAGTGAGGTCCTGGTCGGAGCCGGCAACGGATTGGATCACGACTGCGTGGTCGCCCTAGACAACGTCATCACTGTTTCGGTGAAGCTGCTCGGCCGAACCGTCGGGTACCTCAGTGCCGAACAGGAGTCTCAACGGGCACGCGCCGTGGTCTTGGCCTACGACCTCGATCTACCCCTGCTCGAATGAACCGCAGTCGCGCCCACAGCGGCAGATCCGTGCGCTTCTGGATACCTGTCACGGCGGTCCACACCTATGATGC
>CBDTZB010000299.1:0-4152 GCA_965364795.1 uncultured Nocardioides sp. | reverse complement strand
GGACCGAGCGCGACCCACTTCAAGAACCAGTAGAACACCGCAGCACCCAATCTCCCGAGACCATCTGACGTACACGCGGGGAACCCCCCGCTTCATCTGGCGTCAGCGTAGTGCCAAAGACCGGTCTCGCCTACCGATGACCGCGGTGGGCTTGCGGCCGCTCCGACGTCGGGCACAATTGCCGCCATGACCGTTGCAGACCGCCATTCACCCCTGACCATCAAGGCCCGCCCCGAATTGACGGGTGGGCGTCGGATCGGCGTACTCCTCTCGCACGGGTTCACCGGATCGCCGTATTCCATTCGTCCCTGGGGAGAACACCTCGGACAGTTGGGCTACGGAATCTCCGTTCCCCGGCTGCCCGGCCACGGCACCACCTGGGAGGAGCTGAACACCATGACCTGGGACGACTGGTACGGCGAGCTCGCCCGCGCCTTCGACAGCCTGTGCCTGGACCATGACGCCGTGGTCGTGGGCGGACTGTCGATGGGTGGGGCGCTGACTCTGCGTCTGGGCGCCGATCACCCCGAACGAATCTCCGGCCTGATGGTGGTCAATCCGGCGGTGTCAACGAAGCGGCTCGACGTGAAGCTACTGCCGGTCCTCAAGCACGTGGTGAAGTCGTTCCCGGGCATCGCCAGTGACATCAAGAAGCCCGGAATCGAGGAGTACGGCTACGACCGGACCCCGCTCAAGGCGGCCCACAGCATGTTCAGCGCGTGGCCTCACCTCGTGGCCGATCTCCCCCTCGTCACCTCACCGCTGCTCTACTTCCGCTCCCCCGAGGACCACGTTGTGGATGATTCCTCGACCCCGATCATCCTGGGCAAGGTCTCATCTGCCGACGTGACCTTGAGCGAACTCCCCGAGAGCTATCACGTGGCCACGCTGGACAACGACGCCCCGAAGATCTTCGCCGAGTCAGCCGAATTCATCGCTCGCGTCACCGCGGGCTGAAGGGTCAGCCGAGGACTGCGGGGCGGAGGCGACGGTCCGGGGCTGGTACCCCTTGCCCGGACACCCTAGGCTCGAGAGGTGCAGGACGACGACGAAACGTGGCGTGCCATCGTCGAGAATTACGGTGACCGAGCCGACATTGGGGTCAACCGTGACTCCGACGAGGCCTCCGCCGGCCCTACTGAGCCAGCCTGGGCCACACCTGAGCACCCGGCAGAGCCCGCGGCGCGCACCTGGGACGAGGCGTCGATCGACTCGGACTGGAGCCAGGAGCGCTTCGTTCCGCCACCGCCACCGCCGGTGCCATCGACCACCAAGGACCGCATGATGGCCTGGTTCGGCGTCTTCGGGTCCCCCACCATCCTGCTCCTGGCGTTGGTGCTCGGGATCGAACTGCCGTCCTTCATCGCCACGCTGCTCGTCGTGTCGTTCGTCGTAGGTTTCGTCTACCTCGTGATGCTGATGCCTAGTGGCCCGCGCGACCCTGATGACAACGGCGCCGTGCTCTGACGGAGCAGAACTAGGCGGAACGACGGGCCAGCACCGCGGCACCGACCGCACCCGCCGCCGGCCCGGCAGCGGCGGCGACGATCGGCGGCAACTTCCGGTGGGACGTGGCGTATACCGATCGAGCGAGAGCGTCGCGAGCGGGCTCCAGCAGGAGGTCCCCCACCTGCGAGACTCCGCCACCCACGACGATCAGGGCCGGATCCAACACCGTCACCAGATTGGCCAGGCCCTTCCCCAACCAGGTGCCGACAGTGACAAAGGCCTCACGCGCGACGTGGTCGCCAGCCATGGCCACGGCCGCCACCTCAGGACCGTCGAGGTGCGACCCGAGCGCCACCCGAGCCAAGCGTTCGAGGGCGTTCCCGCTGGCGTACTGCTCCCAGCAGCCCACCAGACCGCACTCGCAGGGCAACCCGTCGGGCACCACCTGGTGGTGACCGAACTCGCCGGCCATGCCGTTCGCTCCGCGGACCAACCCGCCGTTGACCAAGATCGCGCCGCCAATGCCGGTCCCAATGGTCACCATGAGGCACGAGGAAACACCGACGGCCACGCCGTACGTCGCCTCGGCCACGGCCGCGCAGTTGGCGTCGTTCTCCATCACGACCGGGACGCCCCACCGCTCACTCAACCGTTGGCGGACCGGGTCGTGGCGCCACGGCAGGTGGGTGGCGTAGCGAACTTGATCACCGGTGTGGTCGACCAGACCGGCGAGTGACACCCCGATGGCGGTAACCGATCGGTCACCTGAGACCTCGGCGACGGCTGCGCTGAGCGCGTCCTCGACCGCTTGCACCGCCTCTGGTCCCACCTGCACGGCCGCATCGGGTCGAGCACCGGGTTGTCGGATGGCGGGGTTGCGCACCGAACGGCGGGCCGCGCGCACGACAGCGCCGTCATCCGCGACCTCTGCGGCCAGCACTTTGGACCCACCAACATCAACCCCGATGAACACGACTCACGCGGCCCTTTCTCAGTACCGGGCCAGATCGGCGGCGCCCACGACCCCGGCCCGGTTGCCTAGGGCTGCGAGTCGGATCTCCGCCACAGGCCGGTAGGTGCGCCCGATCAGTTCCCGCTCGAAGGCCTCGCGCAGCGGTGAAAGCAGCAGGTCACCAGCATGGGAGACACCACCACCGATCACGATGACCGAGGGGTCCAGCACTGCCGCCAACGACGCCAGTCCCTCACCCAGCCACCGACCGATGTTGGTCAGTTGGGCCTGCGCGAAGGGGTCCCCGTCACCCGCGACCTCGGTGACCAGTGGACCGGTGATCGCCTCGACCACCCCACCGGCACGTTCGAGGAGAACGCGAGCAGCCGACGGGTCGGCACCGGCCCCGATCCGGGCCTCGCGCACCAGGGCGGAGCCGCTGGCGTATTGCTCAAGGCAGCCGCGGCGTCCGCAGCCGCACTCCAGGCCGCCCGGCACGACCCGGAGGTGACCGATCTCGGAGGCGACGCCGAACGCCCCGCGGTACACCTCACCGGAAGTGATCAGTCCCCCGCCGACCCCAGTGCCGACCGTGACCATGAGGGCGTCGTCGTACTGAGTGGCGGCGCCGAATCGGAACTCACCCCACGCTGCGACGTTGCCGTCGTTCTCCACCACGACGGGCAAGCCGAGACTCCCCTCGAGGTGCCCCTTCAGGTCGACCGAACGCCAGGCGAGGTTGGGGGAAAAGAGAATGGTGGCGCGAGCGGCATCGACGTACGCTGCGGCGCCGACCCCCACTGCGACCACGTCATGAGTCTCCTGCAGCCCCTGCACGAGGGTAGTGATGGTGGCCTCGATGGCTTCAGCGTCTTCGGCGGGCGACTCGACAGTGCGCTCTTCCAGCACCGTGCCGTCGGCATCGACCACGGCGCCAGCGATCTTCGTCCCGCCCACATCGATGCCGCAGGTCAGTCCGCGCACGGTCGATGCGGCCTGGACCGAACGGGGCATCACGTCTCGTCGTCGTCGAGCCGGATGGGCTCAACGTTGTGACTCCGGGGAGTTCCCGCCTCCGGGTCGGGCACAGCGGTAGCCAGCATCTGCATCCCCGCCTTGAGCAGCGCGGAGGCGGCGGTGGCCAGGTGGGCCTTCACCTCGGGGCTGGTCTCACGAATGGCGTGCACGGTCCGGCACACCGGGCAGAAGGTGCACTCGGCGCTGCCGGTGGCGAGGTGCTCGTTGACCTCGGACAGGGTGGCGGCCGCATGACCTGCCAGCGCACCGAGTCCACCCAGGCCCTGGCCCATCTCGCTGCCCTGCTCACGCGCCCATCCGGAGAGGGCGTCCATCAGCTTCGCTGCCTCGTCCCCCACGCTGCCGACGGGTTCGGGTCCGTCGGTCGGTGCTTCGGGGTCGTAGTCGGAAGGACCGTCACTCATGTCATCCGCTCCTGCCCTCGGGTTCGTCGGTTTCGCCGTCCAGACCGCGTGCCGCCCGATTTTTCCTCGGGTGCTGCGGTTGGATCCGTCGATGTGCTGTGCGGCGCAGTCTCGCAGAAGCGAACTCGCAGCTCGCCTTCGACCACCCGGGCACCGACCACGTCGTGTCGGGCCAGGCTCGCCGGGAGCGTCAGGAGTCGGCGTGCTAATCCCACCGCCGACCGAGCCCCATCGGGCTCCGCGGACCCGCCCGATCAGTCGGCGCGCAACGTGACGACCAGTTCGTCTCCGTTCCGCGCCAGACCCACG
>CBDTZB010000298.1:0-4176 GCA_965364795.1 uncultured Nocardioides sp. | reverse complement strand
GCCCAGATCTCCACCGACCTCGCCGAGATGCTGGCGTTGAGCAACGATCCCAGCACCCGCAAGGAGACCATGGGACTACTGCGGCAGGCCGAGGCGTACGCCGGCCGCGAGCAGTTGTGGCCACTTCGCGCCCGGATCCGTCGCGCGCTGGACCGGCTGGACGAGACTGCGGCTCCCCTGGAGTCCGAGCGCCTGGCCGAACTGACTAAGGGCGAACGCCGGGTCGCCGAGTTGGCCGCCGACGGACGCTCCAACCGACAAATCGCCGCCGTTCTCGACGTCGGGGTCAAGAGCGTGGAGTGGCACCTGTCCCGGGTCTACCGGAAACTCGGCATCCGCTCCCGAACGGGCTTGGCGCCAATTTTTGGCCTCCGCGTCTGACCCCGAAGGATCAGCCGAGTTTGCTCACCAGGTCCGCGCGGACCTTGGTCATCCGTTTCCGGTTGGCCCCGAGGTCGGACCCGGCGTAGGGGACCGACTCGGAGCGGAAATGCACCATCTTGTCCTCGGCGTCGATCTCGAACTCCACGGTGTCCTTCCACCGGATCACCTTGGTCTTGAAGATGGACTTCACGTAGTCCGCCTCGTCGATTTCCACCGAGGTGCGGGGGTGATCAGCGATCACCGCGAGCACCGCCGCCTTCGCCTCCACAGCCGAACCGGTGAAGGGAACAGGCTCCATGGCGCAGTACTTTTGGGTGTCCAACGTGGACACGCACTTCTGCGATCCGTCGGGGCAGGGGGAGAGTCGCTTGGCGGGCACGGTGGGTCCTTGTCGGGTTGAGAACGGGGAGCGGGCTACATCAGACATCCGTAGCGGAGCCCGGGTCGGATGGGTCGAGATCAGTACTGGTGGAACCAACGCTCCATCTGCCCAGCAATTCCCGGGCAGGTGACGTTCATGTCGCGGTTGTCCTGCACCCACTGACCCAAGACCGCTGATCCGCCCTGGATCTGACTTCCCTCGCCGCAGCGCGCCAACGCCTCTGCTCGCGAGGTCTGTCCGGCCGCCCGCCACTCAGGAATCCCCAGCCGCAGGCCACCAACCACCTGCTCCCAGAGGTAGGAGGTGGAGTAGACACCGATCCGATACCCCGCATCGGTGTAGCCGCGCGCCACGCCCTGCACGACCGCGGCGTTCGCCTCACGATCACTGCTCCACTCGAAGTCCGGCACCGGTTCCACGTCGATCCACACCACCGGGCTCAGGAAGCCGGTGCGCTTCATCGACGCCACGTTGTACGCCGCCTGTTGGTAGCCGGTGTTGCGCAACGCGCCGAGACGGGTGTTCCCGTCGAAGGGCCCATCATCACCATGAGTGTCCAGGGTTTGGGCGTCGGGAAAGCTCGACACGGCGTACGCCGCGATCTGCTTGCGACGCTCCCGCACGTAGTCGACCTGCTCGGCCAGACACGGATTGACAACGAAACCGGGACCGTTGGTGAGGCCCACCACGATGTACTGCGCCTCATCGATCGGTAGCGGTGCGCCCAACGTGCGTTTTTCGGGCAGCCCCATCCCCTTGGGGCACTGCGGCCAACTCATGTCAGCCCCCAGGATCGGCTCGGCGTCTGACCCGCCGTCCGATCCGGAGATCTGCGCCTGGGCCAGGGCCTGCGCCTCCGCTCGGAGTCGAGCACGTTCTAGCTCGGCCTGGCTCTGCGGCGGCTTCGTCCCTTTGGCCGCGGGTGGTGCCGCGTCCGGGAGTTCGGTGGCCGAAACGGAGGTGTCGGGGGTGGAAGCTTCCGCGTCCTCGGGATCTGAGGCACCGCATCCAGCCAAGGCCAGGCCTAGGCCGACCACGAGCACCCCCAGCCTCATCCGCATGCCGTCATCGTGCCAGCAGGGATCAACCAGGGGTCAGTCGGCGGGCAGCGCGACGTACGTCGTCTCGAGATACTCCTCGATTCCCTCGAAGCCGCCCTCCCGGCCGAACCCGCTGGACTTCATCCCGCCGAACGGCGCCGCCGGGTTGGAGACCAGCCCGGTGTTCATCCCGATCATGCCGTAGTCGAGGGATTCGGCTAGACGGATCACGCGGGCGATATCGCGCGTGTAGGCGTAGGACGCCAAGCCGTACTCCGTCGCGTTGGCACGCTCGATCGCGTCGGCCTCCTCGCTGAAGGTGCTGATCGGAGCGACGGGCCCGAAGATCTCTTCGTGGTTGACCCGCGCATCAGCGGGTACGTCGACCAAGACCGTCGGCTCGTAGAAGTAGCCATCGCCCTCGGGTGCATTCCCACCACAGAGGATCCTGGCGCCCGACTCGACAGCCGAGGCGACCAGGTCGCTGACCGACTCGACGGCCTCGGCCGTGATCAGGGGGCCGACGTCGACACCGTCGTCCTGGCCTCGTCCCAGCTTGAGGGTGCCCATCCTCGCGGCGAGTTTTTCGGCGAACTCCTCGGCGACCGATTCGTGCACCAGGAAGCGGTTGGCAGAGGTGCAGGCCTCGCCCATGTTGCGCATTTTAGCGATCATGGCGCCCTCGACTGCCGCGTCGATATCGGCGTCTTCGAACACCAGGAACGGAGCGTTGCCGCCCAACTCCATGCTGACCCGCTGGAGACCCTGGGCCGACTGTTCGACCAGCTTCTTGCCGACTCCCGTGGACCCGGTGAAGGAGATCTTGCGCAGCCGGTCATCGGACTGCAGCGTGGTGCTGAACCCACTCGAGTTGGTGGTCGTCACAACATTGAGCACCCCGTCGGGAAGCCCCGCTTCGGCTAGCGCCGCCCCCAGGGCGAGCATGGTCAACGGGGTCTGCGCGGCGGGCTTGACCACCATCGTGCAGCCAGCGGCGATGGCTGGTCCGATCTTGCGCGTCCCCATCGCCAACGGGAAGTTCCACGGGGTGATGAAGGCACAAGGACCGACCGGCTTCTTCACCGTCAGCAGTCGGCTGCCGCCGGCCGGGGCCTGCATCCACCGACCGTGGATCCGGACAGCCTCCTCGGCGAACCAGCGGAAGAACTCGATGCCGTAGGCGACCTCACCTTTCGCCTCGGCGACCGTCTTGCCCATCTCCAGGCTCATGATCTCGGCGAAGTCGTCGGCCTGGTCGGTGACCGCTTCGAAGCAGCGCCGCAGGATTTCGCCCCGCTCGCGGGGAGGGGTGGCCGCCCATTCCGGTCCAGCCGCTACCGCCGCGTCGAGGGCTGCGGTCACGTCATCGGTGCTGGCGTCGGCCACCTGCGCCAGAACCGAGCCATCCGCGGGGTCCGTCACGTCAAACGTGGCTCCCGTGGAGGCGGGTCGCCAGGCGCCACCGATGAACAGTTGACGGTGCTCGGAAGGGATGCGGTCCAGTCCACTCATTGTTTTCACCTATCGATCAGTTGGTCGCGTGCAGTGTCGCGTGCCGTGCCACGAGGAATGTCGTGACGTGCCTGGCGGTGAGACGTATAGTTCGTGCTGTCGTCCTTCGGAGGGAGCACCTTGGAGACGACTGAGCCCCTCGCTGACCCCATGCAGCGTGGGGCTCGCTCCATTTGCAGGACGGTACCCACTCGGCCCAGAACGCACCTGACCGCTCGTGCTGCTCCCTCCGGGCACCTCATCGGGCCGCCCGCAGGAAGCGCTCGAGGATCGGACCGGCGGTGCTCGACCCGGAGTCGCCCTCCTGGACGAAGACGGCGACCGCGAGGTCGCCCTGAGCCGCGATCATCCAGGCGTGGGTGCGGATCTGGTCTCCGACGGCGAACTCAGCGGTGCCGGTCTTGGCGATGACGTCCGGGCCGGGGACGTCGGCCAAACCGCGTCCGCTCCCGTCGGTGACCACTGCCCGGAGCAGACCCTTGACCGCCGCGGCTTCGGCCGGCTTGAGCGCGGCGACCCCCTCGGGAGGCTTGACGGCCACCGACTCGATCAGCCGCGGCACCACCAGGGACCCCTGCTGAATCGAGGCGATCACCGCCGCCATGGTCATCGGCGAGGCCAGCACCGTGCCCTGTCCGATCAGGTCAGCGGCGGCTCCGGTCTCCGTCGTAGCCGGCTTGACCGAGCCGAAGAAGGCGGGGAAGCCGAGGTCGTGATCGACTCCCATCCCGAGCGAGGCCGCTGCCGCGGCCAGGTCACCGTCGCCCAACCGATCGCGGGCGGCGATGAAGGCGGTGTTGCAAGAGTTGGCCACCGCGGTGCGCAGGGGGATCCGACCGATCCCGGCGCTCGGGTAGT
>CBDTZB010000297.1:0-4182 GCA_965364795.1 uncultured Nocardioides sp. | reverse complement strand
CGACGATGATCTCCTCGCCGTTCTCGATCCGGCCGCGGCGCGCGGCGTGGGCCGAGACGAGTTCCTGCTTCATGTAGCCCGACTCGACGGCGGCGATGGCCCCACCGAGTGCTTGGACGCGGTCGATCTCAGCCTTCGCTCCGGCGACCAGTTCGGCGACCTTGGCCTCGATCACGGTCGAGCCCTCGAAGATGTCGTCGTACTCCAGGAGGTCGGACTCGAAAGCCAGGACCTGCTGGAGGCGTAGGGACCATTGTTGGTCCCATGGCCGCGGCAAGCCCAGCGCTTCGTTCCAGGCCGGAAGCTGAACCGCTCGGGCCCGGGCGTTCTTGGACAGAGTCACGCCCAGCATCTCCAGCACGATGCGCTGGACGTTGTTCTCCGGCTGCGCCTCGGTCAGACCGAGGCTGTTGACCTGGACGCCGTAGCGGAAGCGGCGCATCTTGGGGTCCTGGACCCCGTAACGCTCGCTGGTGATCTCGTCCCACAGCTGAACGAAGGCCCGCATCTTGCAGGTCTCTTCGACGAAGCGCACACCGGCGTTGACGAAGAACGAGATCCGACCGACAACCTTCTCGAAGTCGTCCTCGGACACCTGCCCGGAGTTCTTGACCTCATCCAGCACGGCGATCGCGGTGCACAGCGCGTAGGCCAGCTCCTGCGTCGGCGTGGCGCCAGCCTCTTGCAGGTGATAGCTGCAGATGTTGATCGGGTTCCACTTGGGGATCTGGTGGACGGTGTAGGAGATCATGTCGCTGATCAGCCGCAGGGAGTGCTCGGGCGGGAAGACGTAGGTCCCCCGGGAGAGGTACTCCTTGATGATGTCGTTCTGGGTGGTCCCAGCGAGCTGTTGGGCGACCTCCTCGGGTGCGAGGTCGGGGTTCTGATCCTCGGCGGCGACCTGGTACATCGCCAGCATCCACATCGCGGTGGCGTTGATGGTCATCGAGGTGTTCATTCCGGTCAACGGAATGTCGGCGAAGAGCTTGTGCATCTCCCCCATGTGCGGGACAGGCACCCCGACCTTGCCCACCTCACCACGCGCCAACGGCGAGTCCGGGTCATAGCCGGTCTGCGTCGGCAGGTCGAAGGCGACCGAAAGGCCGGTCTGTCCCTTCGACAGGTTGTTCCGGTAGAGAGCGTTGGACGCCTCCGCGGTCGAGTGGCCGGCGTACGTGCGCATCACCCAGGGGCGATCTTTCTCCGTCATGGGAAGAGGGTAGGCGCTCAAGCGGGCTCAAGGGGAGCTATGGGATGTGGTCTTCCCAACAACGCGAGCAGACGTCCGCGGCCCTACGATGGCCCGGTGAGTGCCACCCTGGTCGCCAAGGGCCTGTCCGGTGGACACGCCCACCGCACGCTGTTCTCCGATCTCGACCTGACCGTCGCCCCCGGCGATGTCGTCGGCGTCGTCGGGGCGAACGGTGCCGGGAAGACAACCCTGCTCAGTCTGCTGGCGGGTGCTGCGGCTCCCCTGGGCGGCTCGGTGTCGACCGCGCCCAGCGACGCGTTCATCGGCTGGTTGCCGCAGGAGCACGAGCGCATCGACGAGGAGACGGTCGCGGACTACCTGGCCCGACGAACCGGCGCCGCCGCAGCTACCGAGGCGATGGAGACGACCGCCGCCGGGCTCGGGTCGGACGTCCCCGGCGCCGATGAGGCCTACGGAGCAGCGCTGGACCGCTGGCTGGCCAGCGGAGCCCCCGACCTCGAGGACCGGATCCCCGGGGTGCTGGCCGACCTCGGTCTGCGTTCGGACGGCGGGGTTGGCCCAGATGCCCTGATGACCTCGCTGTCAGGCGGCCAAGCCGCGCGCATCGGTCTGGCTGCTCTGATCCTGAGCCGCTTCGACATCGTTCTGCTCGACGAACCGACCAACGATCTCGACCTCGACGGCCTGGCGCGTCTCGAGGCCTGGGTGCAGGGGCTCCGATCCGGCATCGTTCTGGTCTCTCACGACCGCGAGTTCCTGGCGCGCTGCGTCACCCGGGTCGTCGAGCTCGATCTCGCGCAGGGACAGGTAGCGGTCTACGACGGCGGGTACGACGCGTTCCTCGACGAGCGAGCGGTAGCGCGACGCCATGCCCGTGAGGCCTACGACCAGTACGCCGACCGCAAGGCCGACCTGGTGGGCCGCGCTCGCACCCAACGCGAGTGGAGTTCCCAAGGGGTTCGCAACGCGATGAAGAAGAGCCCGGACAACGACAAGATCCGGCGTCGGGCGCAGGCCGAGTCGTCGGAGAAGCAGGCCCAGAAGGTGCGCCAGATGGAGTCGCGCATTGCCCGGCTCGACGAGGTCGAGGAGCCGCGAAAGGAGTGGCAACTGCAGTTCCGGGTCGCTCCAGCGCCCCGGTCCAGCACCGTTGTCGCTTCTCTGGATGCGGCGGTCGTGCGTCGGGGGGACTTCGCCCTAGGCCCCGTGTCGGTGCAGGTCAACGCCGGAGATCGGATCGGGATCATCGGGCCCAACGGTGCCGGCAAGACCACTCTCCTACGACTCCTACTAGGACATCTCACGCCGGACGCTGGTCGAGCGTCGCTTGGCGCCTCCCTGGCTATCGGGGAGATAGATCAGGCCCGCAGCGTCCTCGACGAAGCAACCACCCTGGGGGACGCCTTCGAAGCCAAGGCGCCGTCTATGAATCCCGCCGAGATACGCACTCTGTTGGCGAAGTTCGGTCTCAAGGCCGACCAAGTCGGCAGCCTCGTCGGCGACCTCTCGCCCGGCGAACGCACCCGTGCAGCAATGGCTCTGCTTCAGGCGCGTGGAGTCAATGTGTTGGTTCTCGACGAGCCCACCAACCACCTTGATCTCCCCGCCATCGAACAGTTGGAAGAGGCCCTCGACGCCTACACCGGCGCTCTGTTGCTGATCTCGCACGACCGCCGACTCCTCGACCAGGTGCGACTCGACGAGCGCTGGCAGGTCGCGGGCGGTCAGGTCACGCCCCTGTAGGTGCTCCAGGGCTCAGCCCCCGCGTTTCAACGCGCGGACCCATTCAACCTCCTGTTCGGGACCGTTAAGCAGGACGAGCGCCGCGGTGGTGAGGGCGATGATCGTCATCGCCAGCACCCCCAACGGGCTGAAGATGTGATCGGTGCGCACCAGCCAAGCCGCCGGTGCCAGAGCGAGCGCGGGTAGTCCTCGCACCTGATGGCGCATGACTTGGTCGACCGCGATGGCCAGGCAACACACCACTAGACCCCACTCTCCGACGTCGCCGATGGGCCGACCGATATCGAAGATCAAGCTGATCTCCTCGGGGCGTGGCACCCCGGGACCCAGTTGTCGGGTGACGTAACCAGCGGTGATCCCGTTGATCACGTCCAGGGCTGTGTAGAAGGTGGCGTACGTGTAGGCGGAGAGACGGACGATCCACGCCACCGGATCTGCGCGCCCGCGAACCAGCACCGCCAGGGCTAGCCCGACCAAGGGGAACATCAGCAGTCCGGGGATGTGCAGGGCATACCAGCGCAGCGACGTCTCGTAGGTCAGCCGGTGCGGATGGAAGAGCCCAGCACCGGCCAGCGAGAGTCCGGGGAGCGCCACGAGGATGGCCAGTGTCAGTCGTGTGCGCATGCTGGCTAGTCTCCTTGCATGGTCAACCTCACCCGGATCTACACCCGCACCGGCGACGCCGGCGAGACCCGCCTCGGCGACATGAGCCTCACCTCGAAGAACGATCCGCGGCTGCACGCTTACGCCGACGTGGACGAGGCCAACGCCAGCATCGGCTTGGCCCTGTCGACGGCAGACCTCGAGGACGACGTCGTCGCCGTGCTGACGCACATCCAGAACGACCTCTTCGACGTGGGTGCCGACTTCTGCACCCCGGTCGTGGCGGAGCCGGAGTACCCACCACTGAGGATCGAGCAGGAGTACGTCGATCGGTTGGAGGCGTGGTGCGACCACTACAACGAGTCGTTGCCGAACCTGCGTTCGTTCATCCTCAACGGTGGAACGCCGGGCGGCGCTCAACTACACGTCTCACGCACCGTCGTGCGCCGCGCCGAGCGGTCGGCGTGGGCGGCCTACGCCGAGCACGCGGAGACGATGAACAAGCTTGCGATCACCTACTTGAACCGGCTCTCGGATCTGTTGTTCATCCTGGCGCGGTATGCGAACCGGGAGGCGGGCGACGTCCTCTGGGTGCCCGGCGGTGAGCGTTCGCAGTGAGGAAC
>CBDTZB010000296.1:0-4183 GCA_965364795.1 uncultured Nocardioides sp. | reverse complement strand
CTGATCTTGCGGGAGGCGTCCCCGGCGCTGCCATGACCGTCGATGAGGATGTCGTTGCCCTCGCCGCCGTCCAGGGCGTCGTTGCCGGGTCCACCGATCACCACGTCGTTCCCGCGGCTTCCGCCGAGGCGGTCGTTGCCGGGTCCGCCCAGGATCAGGTCGTTTCCGTCCAAGCCGAGAAGGACGTCGTTGCCGTCCCCGCCTTCGATCCGGTCATCACCGGGGCCGCCTTTGACGTTGTCCCCGCCGCCGTTGCCGAGAATGGTGTCGTTGCCGGGACCCGCAACCACACGGTTGGCGCCGGTCCCCCCGATCACGCGGTCGTCGCCGGGTCCGCTCCGGACCACGTCGTCTCCTGTTCCGGTGTTGATGGTGTCGTTCCCAGGGCCACCGATCAGTCGGTCCGTGGCTCCGTTGCCCTTGATGACATCGTCGCCGGCAGCGCCGCTGATGGTGTCACGCCCGGCGCCGCCAACGCCGGTGTCGTTGCCGCTGGACAGGTTGATGTTGTCGTTCCCACCCCCGCCGTTAACGAAGTCGTTTCCCGGTCCGGCATTGACCTTGTCGTTGCCGCCCTTGGCTCGGATCTTGTCCTTGCCCCCCTTGGAGTCGATCTTGTCGGCACGGGGGGTTCCGGTGATCTTGTTGTTCCCGTTGGTCCCGCGAATGACCTTGGCTTCAGCCACCCCTGGGACGACGGACAGAGCGATCGCCACACTCAGCAGTCCTGCGGAAAGTCGAACTCTGTTCGTCGTCATGTCGCAACCCTTACCCCGAAGGTCGGAAACGGAATCTCTCATCATGACCCCGATTCACCGATTCCGATAGAGCCTCGATCTCTTCCGTGGGGGCGTGGGCTACGACACCGGCTTCGATTGGCGGATCGAGATTGCGCTCTTCGGTTTCGCTTTCGGCTTGTTGCGCGAGCCAAGTGACATCCTGATCTTCGGCCCGATCGAGTCCCGAATGCTGTCGGATGAATAAAACGAGTCTGCCTTGAGGACCATTGGTCGCCCCTTCTTCGACGCCTTACCGAAGGAGCAGGCGACAGTGAGGCCGAAGGGCGGCGTGTAGTCGTTGATGCTCACCCGCCCAGCGTCATCGATTCGGAGGCCCACAGCAGCGGTCTGGCATCGCGGCTTCTTGTTCGTGCGACCGTTCGTCCGCGCGCGGTCGGCAGTGGGTCGCGGCGCCGACTTCTCCAACCGATGCATCCACGTCAGGGTGGCGAGCAGCAACATGTCGCACGGCGGGGTGGAGGGGAAGTGCGCCTGCCCTGTGCGGATCAAGGTATTGATCTCCTCGGCGGCCTGGCCGGTGAGTCGACCTGCCGAGGTGAGAACCGCGACTCCCCCGACTCTGGCAATTCTCCCGCCGGCGAGCCAGCAGAGCAGATCGTTGCCCTCGAGGACCTCTGTTTCTTTGTCTGTCAAAGTGAGGAGGGCTCGCGTGAGCATGTCGTTGCGGGCCGGGGTGATGCGGGCACGGATGCGGCTGAACCGCGCGGAGGCCTTCTCGCGCTTGGTCTTCGTCTTGACCTGCTTCACCTTCACCGACTTGCTGGCGCCCGACCCTCCCGAACCGCCCGCGCCCGAACCGGAGGCCCCTTTCCGGATCCTGCCGATCAACGTCTCGGCGTACCAATGGGGGGCGTTGCTGCTACGAACCCCCACGCTCACGCGGTACCTCTTCGGAGCCTTCTTCAGTTGGGCCACGATGTACGCGAGGCTTCCCCCACGGTCGTCGACCAGCTTCCCGGAGTGGTTTCCCGGCTTGCTCTGGGAGTAGTAGAGGGAGCGTTCGTAGTTCTTGCTGAAGATCTGAAGGTGAGTGACCACGACGTCATCGGCCAGATGAGCGGCCTGGACGCTGTACTTCAGGACCGTCTTGTCCTTCACGAAGGCACCCTTGAACCGCACCTTGACCTTGAGTCTCTCCGTCTTCTCCACACCGTCCTCGGTGTAGGTGACCGTGCGCGTAGGCGCGGCGGAGACCTTGACCACGCCGGTTGCGGCCCTGGCCGGGGCGCTCATCGCGACCGGCACCAACAGCGCCGCAACCAAGCCGGTGGCGAGCATGGTCAAACCATGAATCGGGCGCTTCATCGGAGCCCTCCTTGTCGGGGGCCCGAGATCCGCCGTCCACATTACCCGGAAATCACTCGATCCGCGGCGCAGGCTGGGTGCCGAGTTGTCGATCAGCTGACGTAGTTGTCCAACCAGTACAGCGTCCAGATGTCTCCGGTCTGCTCCGCTCGCGCTCGAAGGTCGCCCTCCGAGATGAACTCGACATCGCAGAACTTGATGTTGTCGGCCTTGGGGCCCGACGTGCGGTTGATTTCAGAGTTGTACGACGCCCGGTCCCCGACCCAGATCAGTTTCCCGACGGTCTTGGTGCGGACAAACCCACAGACGATCTGATCTTCGTCGCCGTCGGCGTACGCGTAGACGACGTTGTCGCCCTCCTCGCCGTAGACCAGGTCACGGCCGCCGCTGACGTACATGATGTCGTCGCCCTCGTCAGCGGTGATGCTGATCTTGCGGGAGGCGTCCCCGGCGCTGCCATGACCGTCGATGAGGATGTCGTCTCCGTCTCCGCCGTCGAGGGCGTCGTTGCCGGAGCCTCCGATGACGATGTCGTCCCCGCGACTACCGCCAACCCGATCGTTGCCGGGCCCGCCCCAAAGGATGTCGTTGCCGTCGAGACCCAGCAGGAAGTCGTTTCCTTCGCCGCCCTCGATCACATCATCGCCGGGGCCCGCCTTGATGTGGTCGGGTCCGCCGTTGCCGTAGATCACATCGTTGCCGGGGCCAGCAATGATCCGGTTGGCGCCCGAACCGCCGATCACAAGGTCGTCTCCGCTGCCGCTACGGACGACGTCGTCACCCGAACCGGTGTCGATCGTGTCGTTCCCGGCGCCGCCGATCAGTCGGTCGGTGGCTCCGTTGCCCTTGATGACGTCGTTGCCTGCCGCGCCGAGGATCGTGTCCCGACCGGCGCCACCGATACCTAGATCGTCTCCGGTCGAGAGGTTGATGGTGTCGTCGCCGCCACCTCCGTTGACTCGGTCGTTCCCGGGACCGGCGTTGATGCGATCGTTGCCGCCTCGGGCCCGGATCCGGTCGTTGCCTGCCTTGGAGTCGATGGCGTCGGATCGCTGCGTGCCCACCACCCTGTTGTGGCTGCTGTTGCCTCGAAAGTTCTTGGCTTCGGCGAGGCCTGGCGCGGCAGCCAACGCAAGGCTGGCCACCACCAAGGAGGACATCATTCGAGTGGTCGTGCGGACAGCGCGCTGCATGGGGGGCTCCAACAGGGGGGATCGGGGTCTCAGGGGACTCCTATCCTGCGTCATTTCCGCGGACGATCAGACCCGAATGGGGTTATCCGTGAGTAAAATCAACCGCGTTCGTGTCGCTCAGCGGCGACGCACGATGACCCTAGTGAACACGGTCGACCGCTTGTTCTTCTTCACGTAGACCACCTTGAAACGGTAGCGGCCGGGCTTGAGGTTCTTCACCCGAAGGACATCTCGGCCGTTGGCCGACACCTTCTTCTGCGCCAAGGTGTTCTTACCCTGGAAGCGAACGAGCACCTTTCCGCGCGGTCGGCTGCCGTCGGTGAGGCGCACCCCTGTCCGGATCTTGACCGTCTGGCCGGCTCGAACGGCCCACTTGACCGGCTTAGCGCGGAAGATGGTGCGGACCGCCTTGGGCCCATCGACCTCGGGCTCTTCGGTGCCCGGCTCCTCGGTGCCCGGCTCTTCGGTGCCTTCGGGGGTCGCTCCGTAGTCGCCGCCACCAAACAGAACGATGGCGTAGGCCGTCTGGCCGAGCCCGTTGGGGTGGTACCAGAGCGAGGTGTTGGAGCCGTCGCCCATCTGGTTGACCCAGCGGTCCCGGTTGCCGATCGGTGTCTGGGCGTCCGGCTCGTGGTCAGCGAAGGCTTCCTTGATACCGGGCACAAAGGTCATCTGACCGGGGTGACCCACGTTGGCGTCGGTGGCGACACTCGCCAACGCCACGGTGCCGTCGTCGATCAGGGTCCGCACCTCGTTCCCAGCGGCGTACGGCGGCAGACCCACGGCCATGTAGTTATTGTCGGTCTGGAGGTAGGGGTAGCCGAGCTGCACGATCTTGGCGTCATCGCGCAGACCCGCGGCACGGATGCCCGCGATGTCGTCAAG
>CBDTZB010000295.1:0-4187 GCA_965364795.1 uncultured Nocardioides sp. | reverse complement strand
GGTCGAAGGTCGTCCCGCCGTCGTTGGAAACGAGGACTCCCGCCTCGGGAGTCGCGAGGTAGACGCGTTGGTCGGATGCGCCCAACGCATGGACGTCGGAGACCGGTAGCCGCGCAACCTGGCTGAAGGTCGTGCCGTCATCGGTAGAACTGTAGAGGCCCGCGTGACCGCCGGCGAGGACGGTCTTCCCGGAAGCGGCCAAGGCCATGACGTCCTTGTCGTCCAGGCTGGCGATCTGTGTCCAGCCCCCGGTCGCAGCACGGAACGCCGCACCACCGTGGCCACTCACAAACAGACGGTCGCCGACCTGACCTACGGCGTGAAGATCCCCGCCGACCCTCGGGCCACCCGCCCCATCGGACGCGTCGGGACGGCTGGCGATGGATCCGACGATGATGACGGCCACGGCAAGCGCCAAGAAGGGGAACGCGTACCGGCGAGCCTTGGGTGAGAGTCCCAGGATCCTGTCCTCGGATGCGTCTTGCATGTCGTGTTGTCCTTTGCTGGCTGCCGTTGTGGATGGCGGGGACGACCCATCCACTATCAACTATTGAACATAGTAGATGGTGGCGTGTGTGAGCGATCCAGGGTCGTGCGCAACTGGACGGTTGCGGCGATCATCGTGGGAATCGTTGCCGTCGCGCTGTGGCAGGCCAAGGAGTTGAAGTCTCGGCACGCCACTGATCGGGCTCTGGATGTTGCTCCGGCATTGAAGCCGAAGAGTCCAAGCTTCGCCTGCCGTTGACAGGGGATCAGGAATCCAATGGCGGCAACTCGCGCTTGCTGCTGGACGCGCGAGCGTGCCAGCCCTAGCCTACTAGGGCAAGTAGTTGCCCGTTGGCCGGCGCTCGCTCCTCATGCGCCGACCGAATCTCGTTGGATCCGACAACTTGAAACGCACGTAGCGCCCCAAGGATAGAGGGCCAGTGATGGCTGCTCGAACACCCGTGTCGGCATCTCAACGACAGCGCACGCGCCCCCGGAGTCTTCGCCGACGTCGGTACGTGGTTTCACTGTTCTTGCCTTGGGTGGTGCTCCTTACCGCGTTGCTCTCAGCGTCCCCGGTGTGGGCGGACGAACCTGGGGAAACCGACGTGGGCTATCTGCTGGTTCAGCAAGCACTGGGGCACTTAGCCCATGACACGACCGATGCCGGGGTGGAGCTGGCGATGGAGAAGGTGGACGACGCGCTTGACACCGAGCACCAGGAGGGTGTCGATGTCGCGGAGCTCCAGCGGGCCCGAGCGGCCTTGGAGGCCGGCGACGTGGCGCAAGGTAGGACCCAGCTCACGGAGTCGATCAGTGAGGCTCTCAGCCAGCTCCCACCTGCGACCGGTGAGGAGACCGGCACAACGACGGTGCCCAGTGCGCTGTCGGGCAGGGGGGCATTGTCGGGAAGCGACTGGATGCTCTTGGTGGTGTCGGTTCTGTTGATGGGGTTGGGGGGCGGGCTCGCCTGGCACTTCCGACCACGCGACAACCTGCGTCACCTGCGTGCGCAGCTCGGCTCCGGATACTCCCCGCCCACGCCGCCGACCGGACCGGAGGGGTCATGACTACTCATACGTCAGCATCGGAGAACGCACCGGATACCCGTAGTCGCGGCCGCCGGGCGTTGGATGTCATCGACGACCGGCTGGGGGTCAGCGCGCTGGAGTACCCGGTTCCCGAGCACGCCAACAACTTGGGGTGGAGCCTGGGCGGGGTGACCGCGGCGTCGCTGGGGATCCTGATCGCCACCGGGGTGGTGCTGGTGCAGTTCTACAGCCCGGTTCCGGAGACTGCGAACGCCTCGGTGCGCCATATCCAGACTGACGTGTGGGGCGGAGGTTTCGTCCGGGGACTGCACTACTGGGCCGCCCAGGCCATGTATGTGACGGCGATACTGCACATGCTTCGTGTCTTCTTCACCGGTTCCTACAAGCGTCCACGGGAAGGAAACTGGCTCATCGGTGTCGCGATGTTCGGTCTGGTCACCCTCGCCTTGTTCACCGGGACGGTGCTGAAGTGGGATCAGGAGGGATTCGAGGCGCTCGGTCACAACCTTGAGATCGGCAAACTGTTGGGCGGTGCCGGTTGGTGGTTCTCCCCCGATTTCGCTGGGCAGATCTCGATCCTGGTCCGGCTCTATGCCGCCCACGTGGTCATTGTTCCCGGCCTGATCGTGGTGCTTGCGACGTTGCACGCCCTGCTGGTCAAGAAGCACAAGATCTCGCCGCACCCAACGCTACCCACCGATGACTCGGGCACTCAGGCGCCCGACGAGGAGCCGACCGAGCCGTTCACCCATCATCTGCGCAGGATCGCCGCGTTCGGGACGGTGCTGCTGGGCCTCCTCGGTGTCCTTGCGGTTCTGGTGCCACCGGTGATTGGTCCGCCGCCGGTCGCCGGCATCGAGGTCACCAGGCCGCCCTGGACCTTCTGGTGGACGTTCACACTGGAGAACTGGGTCGGCCTGCCGGGGATCCTCTACGGCGAACTGGTCTTCTTCGCCCTCCTGGTGATCCTGCCTTTCGTGGATCGCAACCCCAACCGCTACTGGCGCAGGCGCCCGGTGGCCATGGCCGCGGCCGTGATCGTGGTGCTCGTCGTGATCGTCTTGACGGTGCTGATGGCCGTCACTCCGGCCCAGCAGCATCTGGGAATGTAGTTCACCGTGTTCGTCAGGTATGCAGACGCTGCGCCGAGCCGATCAGTTGGTCGGGCGCGTCGCCGGTTCTGGATCCTCCTCGCTGTCGCTGTCCTGGCCGGTGGAGCGATGAGTAGCGCTCTTGCCGCCACACCCGGCCCGTTGATCGGGCTGGGGGTGGCGGCCAGCGGTCTGGTCCTGATCGGATCTCTGGCCGGGGCCGCGCGGATCATGCTCGCCCTGGAACGTGCACGACAACGCGCACGCGGAGGGTCCGTCCGCTGACGGTGCACATCCTGCCGGTCGCAGATTGGCCGCGACCGGTTGGTCGGCCCTGAATGCCGCGACGGACTTTACTCGACCTTCACTCGTTGAGCGGGGTCACCTTCATGTTCTCGAGCTGAGATATGAGGTACCCCCCAGGGGTGTGCCAGCCAGTTCCGGACGTATGACGAGGTTCGCGTCCCGGGAGCCGAAGGTCGACGCCGGGGCGCAGACGAGGGAGGTAGTTGTGAGTGGGATCGAGATCGTCGTCGTCGCTGCGGCGACAGTGCTGACGGGCGTGTTGACCTGGTTCTTCTTCGGCCCGAAGAAGTCGCGTCAGGCAGCACTCCGCGAGGGCGTCCAGGAGGTTCGAGTCACAGTCAGGGGCGGCTACAGTCCCGATGTCATCGAGGTGGCCTCCGGCGTCCCGGTCCGTGTGCTGTTCGACCGGCAGGAAAGCGGTGACTGCTCCTCGAGGGTGGTCTTTCCCGACTTCGGGGTGAACCAACTGCTCCCGGCATACAAGACCACGGTCGTGGAGTTCATCCCGAGGACAGCGGGCACCTTCGACTTCGCTTGCGGTATGAACATGCTGCACGGGCGGATCCGGGTCCTCGATGAGGCCACATCTCAGCCGTTGCCAGACACTCGGCGGGTTGACGCGGTCGCCGACGAATCGGTTCAACCCAAACGCGCTGACGTCTCGGGGTCCGTGCCCGCCGACCACGGCGCCAGAGTTGGAGTTGGCGTTGGGGTCGGCGAGAGCCTTCAGGTGGAGGAAGTCCTGGTACAGGGCGGGTATCACCCGAGCGCTGTGGAGGTCGAACCCGCGGCGCCGATTCGCCTCGTGTTCGACCGGCAGGAGTCCTCGGCCTGTTCCGAACGACTGGTCATCGCCGGGCTCGGCGTTGACGTCGAACTGCCGGAGGGACGGCGTACGTTCGTTGACCTGCCGCCTCTGGGGGCCGGGATCTACGAGTTCCGTTGTGGGATGGGGATGCTGCACGGCGAGATCCGAGTGGCCGCTGCCGATGGTGAACCCAGGCCGACAGAACCGGTTGTGGCCACCGGCCACAGCGGTAGCGACCCCACGGAGACGAGTCCGCAGCTAGCGTCGCTGGCCGACACCGACGACGTCGAAGAACGCGAGCGCAACCTCGAGATCGCGGACCTGAAGCGCCGGGTGCTCTGGGGCGCACTCCTGAGTGCGCCGGTGGCGCTGGCGGTGATGGGGGCGGAGCTGTTCGGGTTCTCCTGGATCCCGGACCTGCTGATGAACCACTGGCTGCAACTG
>CBDTZB010000294.1:0-4194 GCA_965364795.1 uncultured Nocardioides sp. | reverse complement strand
AAGCCGGGTGTTGCCACTCGCCCTCCACGGGGACGACGTCGAGATGGGCCATCAGGACGACCGGGTGCTCGTCGGAGGTGCCGGCCCAGTGGAAGAGCAGCCCGTGGGTGTCGACCCGGGTGGCCGGGAGTTGCGCGTGGATCAGTGGAAAGCGCTGCTCCATCTCGACGAGGAGGTCATCGAAGGCCTTGGTGTCCACCAGCGCGGGGTCTCGGTTGCTGACGGTGGGGATGCGGACCAGGGCCTGTAGGGCGGCGACGGCGTCGGCGTACTTCTCGGGCATGGGCCGCAACCTACGCCGGAGGTCGGGATAGTCCCTCGCGTTCGGGTCGTTTTCCGGCGGATATTTCGACCGCACCGCAAGGGACTATCGAGGCCGTCTCAGATTCGAGACGCAATCGGGCTGGGGTGGTTGTGGGGGTGGGGTGCCAGCCGCGAGGCTGAGTCAGTGATCAGCCGAGGTGCCCGGGGACGCGCCACCCCATCTGCCGGTGTGGACGACGTCGGTCCACGGCGTGCGCGACCGCACGGCGGGGGAGCCCGCCGCGCCGGTGTCGAGCACCACCCGGTGCCCGATGGTGATGACACCGATCGGGTCGAACTCCTCGGGGATGCCGAGCGCCTCGCGGACCTGCTCCTCGCGCGGGTGGAAGATCCCGAAGAAGCAGCCACCGAGCCCGGCGTCGGTGACGGTCTGCAGGATCAGCAGACTCGCCATCGCCGCATCCATGTGCCAGAACGGCATCTTCCACCGGGACTCGTCGCGGTCGGTCCAGCCCTTGTCTGCTTCGGCGTACCGGTCGAGGTACGCCGACTTGCTGCTGCACGGCACGATCACCACCGGCGCCTTCATCAACCCGTCGAGCCACTTGCCGGCACGGGAGGGATCCTCCACCGAGGCCGACCAGAAGCGGCTCACCGCCTCGGGGGTGTCGAGACGCAGGAACCCCCAGCCCTGGCTGAACCCGGCGCTCGGCGCATGCGTCGCGTTCTCGAGCGCGCGATCGATAATGGTCGGATCGACCGGCCGATCGGCGTAGTTGCGGACCATCCTGCGGCGACGTACGACGTCCTGAAACTCCATGTCGGCGAGTATGACGTCGAGCGAGCCGATCCCGGACAGCCCATCGGTCTACGGTTCCGACACGATCGAGACGATCGGTGGTCAGCCGGTGTCGAATGAGGCCATCATGCCTGTCATGGCCGCGAACCCCTCAGATGCTCAGGCGTATCCCTACGCGGTGATCGGTGCCGGGCCCTCGGGCTTGGCGGCGGCCCGCAACCTTCAGCGGTACGACGTGCCCTGGCGCGGCTACGAACTCGCTGACGGCGTCGGTGGGCTGTGGAACATCGACGGGCCGCGCAGCACCGTCTACGACTCCGCACACCTGATCTCCTCCAAACGAACCACCGAGTTCGCCGAGTTTCCGATGGCCGATCGGGTCGCCGACTATCCCTCCCACCGCGAGTTGTTCGACTACTTCAACGACTTCGCGGATGCCTTCGGCCTGCGCGCGGGTTTCAGTTTCGGGACCGAGGTGCTCTCCGCACGGCCCGCCGAGGACGGGGACGGCTGGTTGGTCACCACCCCGACCGGCGAGCACCGTCACGCGGGGGTCATCGCAGCGAACGGGACGTTGAGTGAACCCGCGGTGCCGACGTTCCCCGGCCACTTCGACGGGGAGGTGCTGCACACGTCGGCGTACAAGAGTCCCAGCATCTTCGCCGGGAAGCGGGTGCTGATCATCGGGGCTGGCAACTCGGGGTGCGACATCGCCGTCGACGCCGTCCATCACGCGGCGTCGGTGGACATGTCCGTGCGACGTGGCTACTACTTCGTGCCGAAGTACCTCTTCGGGAAGCCGGCCGACACCCTCAACCAGGGGCGCCCGCTGCCGCCGCGCATCAAGCAGGCCATCGACACCCGGGTGCTGAAGATGTTCACCGGTGACCCGGTGCGCTTCGGCTTCCCGAAGCCTGACTACAAGATCTACGAGTCCCACCCGATCGTGAACACGCTGGTCCTGCATCACCTCGGTCACGGCGACCTGCAGATTCGGCCTGATGTAGAAGCCTGGGACGGCGCCGGGGTCCGGTTCCGCGACGGGACCCGCGACGATTACGACCTGATCGTGCTGGCCACCGGCTACCACCTGCACTACCCCTACCTTGATCCGCAATTGTTGCGATGGAGTGGAAGCGGCTCCGCCCCGGATCTCTACCTCAACATCTTCACCCAGGAGGATCCGAACCTCTTCGTGATGGGGATGATCGAGGCCTCGGGGATTGGATGGCAGGGACGCTACGAACAGGCCGAGCTGATCGCGGCGTACCTCCGCGCCCGACATGACGCCCCCGCGGCGGCGGCTGACTTCGAGCGGCGTATCGCCGGACCCCGACCCGATCTGTCCGGTGGGTACCACTACCTCGGCATCGAGCGAATGGCCTACTACGTCAACAAGGACGCCTATCGGACCGCGGTGCGCGCCGAGATCGACCGGCTGCGCGTGAGCCAAGGAGCAACCCCATGACCGTGCTGATGACCGATGTCGACAGCATCAGGATCGCCTTCGACGAGGCCAGTCTGACCACCCTGCGGATCGTGATCGGGGCGATCCTCTTCGGCATCGCCCTCGACACCAGGCTCGAGGACTTCGCCGCAGCGGTACGCCGGCCGCTTGCTATCGCGGTCGGTGTCGTCGCCCAGTTCGCGCTGCTGCCGGCGCTGACGTTCGTGCTGACCCTCGCGCTGAATTTGCGCGGGTCGGTGGCGCTGGGGCTGATCCTGGTGGCGTGCTGCCCGCCTGGGAACGTGTCGAACATCCTCACCCACCGCGCGCGTGGGGATGTGGCGCTGTCGGTCTCGATGACCGCGGTCGGCAACGTGTTGGCCATCTTCCTAATGCCGTTGAACTTCGCCCTGTGGGGCGGCCTGCATCCCAGCGGCAAGAACCTGCTGGAGGACATCGATCTGTCGGCGGTGGACATGCTCGCCGAGATCGCCCTGGTGATCGGGATGCCCTTCGCGCTCGGCCTCACCATCGTCCGATTCTGGCCCCGGGTCGCCGCGTGGGGGCATCGGATCATCGGTCCGCTGTCGTTCGTGGCCCTGGCCGCGATCATCGGGATCGGGGTCGCCAACAACTGGGGCATCTTTGTGGACTACATCGGCGTCGTGTTGATCGCGGTCTTCCTCCACGACGCGTTGGCGCTGTTGCTCGGCTACAGCATCGGGCGCGCCAGCCGTCTGCCCGCCGACAGCACCAAGGCGATGACCTTCGAAGTCGGCATCCGCAACGCCGGGCTGGGTCTGTTGCTGGTCTTCACCTACTTCGACGGCTTGGGCGGGATGGCGCTGGTCGCCGCCTGGTGGGGAATCTGGGACATCGTGGCCGGCTTGACGCTCGCCCAGTGGTGGCGCTCGCGGTCCAAGACGAAGAACGTCGAGACGGCGGAGGTGGCCGCATGAGCACGCCCCTGAGAGTGTTGGTGACCGGAGGCAACGGATTCCTGGGTTCCTCGGTGGTGGCCGGGTTGGCCGCATCCGGGGCGTCGGTGACCAGCGCCGACCTGCGGCCGCCGATGACACCGGTGCCGGGGGTCGAGCACGTTGTGGTTGACGTGACCGATCGAGCGGCAGTGCTGGCTGGGGTAGGGGCCGCGCGCCCCGAGGTGGTCGTGCACCTGGCCTCGATCGTGACGCCGGGCAAGGACTCCAACCGGGCCCTGGAACGGGCCGTGGACGTCGACGGTTCCCAACACGTGTTGGAGGCCTGTTTGGCTCACGACGTACGCCGCATCGTGGTGTCGTCCAGCGGCGCTGCGTACGGCTATCACCCGGATAATCCCGCCTGGATCGACGAGGCCCAGCCGGTGCGCGGCAACGAGGAGTTCGCCTACAGCGACCACAAGCGGCAGGTCGAGGAGATGCTGGAGCAGTGGCGCGCCGACCAACCAGGCCTTGAGCAGGTCGTGTTGCGGATCGGGACGATCCTGGGCGATGCGGTGGACAACCAGATCACAGCGTTGTTTGAGCGGCCGCGGCTACTGAAAATTCGGGGGGCCGACTCGCCGTTCGTGTTCATCTGGGACACCGATGTGGTGGCGATCGTCGAGCAGGCCGTGACCGGGTCGGTGACGGGGGTCTTCAATGTCGCCGGCGACGGGGCGTTGACGATCGACGAGATCGCCGGG
>CBDTZB010000293.1:0-4197 GCA_965364795.1 uncultured Nocardioides sp. | reverse complement strand
CGTCGTCGTACCTGATGAAGTCCCCGCCGGTGCAGCTGCCTGACGACGAGGGCCGTCGCCGCGTCGAGGCGTTCATCGCTGGCGAGGAGTAGCAGCGAACGCAGGCCGCAGACTCGCCTAGCTGAGTCACGCTGCGGATCCGAGCCAGCAGACCAATTGGCTGGCGAGGAGTAAGAGCCTCAAGCTTCATCACAACGTGGTGGATTCGATGCACTTGGTGCATCGAATCCACCACGTTGTTTTGTTAAGGCGGCGTGACGATCTGGTGAATTGCCAGACAAGACGTAACTCCGAGGCGGACGGTGTCGTTGAACACACGTCTGATTGCTCGATACTCCCTCGTCTTAAGGATTTCGATGACGCCCTCTCGGCTGTCTTACCGTGCACGAACCCTGGCGGTCTCCGCACTGCTGGTGACCGGAGTCGCGCTGACTCCCTTCACTCTTCCCGCTCAGGCCGCTGACCCGACGCCCAGCGGCGCCTCGAGCATCGGCCTGAAGGCGCTCACCGTGTCCTTCGACGGCCAGGACTCCTCGGTACGCCGCGGCGACCAGATCAAGGCTTCCGGCACGATCAGTGCGATCAAGCCCGCTGCCGTCGCCACGATCGGGGACGGCGTGCCCGCCGCTTTCACGCTGGCCGTCACTGACGCCAGCGGCAAGGTGCTCGGCACCCAGGACATCACCGCCTCCGCCGATGGGTCGTTCTCGACCATGATCCCCGGGTCGGTCTCCCAGGCCCTGCCTCAGAGCAACCAGGCCCAAACGATCGCCCTTCGTGCGATCGACGCCTCCTACAACGACTTCTCGGCGGAGGACGCTGGTGCTGGCGCTGTCGTGGTGCGGGCAGCCGGTTCGGGGCTGGAGATCAAGAACAGCTTCGTCTCCTCAGTCGGTTGGGTGAAGCCAGGCGAGTCCTACCCCTCGACCGTCGTCATCACCAACCCCACCAACGCCCCCATCACCGGTGCAACCGTCCAGGTCAGCGCCCCCACGGGCAGCACATTCGTCAGCGCGAGCGCACCGGGCACGGCCACCGTCGCCAGCCCGACTTCGGTGACCTGGGCGCTGCCCTCGGTTCCGGCCGCTGACGGGCTGGTCCCCGGCCGCGTCGCCATGGTGCTGGAGAGCAAGACTGCCTCCGTCACCGAGCTAGAAACCATCGTCTGGCGCGATCTCTCCTCGACCGCGACCCTGACCTCGGGCTCCACTGAAACGGTGACCAGCAACGGTCCGAAGGTCATTCCGCCCTCGGAGACCTACGACTCAGCTCGCTACGGCGATCGTCCCTTCCCTGTGGTCCCGGTCAACTACACCGACCGCGAGTACGTCGAGGGCCACAACGGCGAAGCGCTGGAGCGGATCATCAACGACCCGACCTTCGAGGGGTCGACCTTCAACCTCTTCCAGGAGATGTCCCTGGGCCAGCTCTTCCCCAACGGCGCAGTGCCCTCGTTGGGCCAGGCGACGGCGGACTTCGAGTACGAGCCGGGCTTCGACTTCACCAACGTCGTCCCCGGTGGCACCTGCCCCGGTGGCGCCACTCTGGCGGACGTTCCGGGATCCATCCCGAACCCGCTCAACTACCCCGAGCGCATCACCGGCGGCGTCTACAACCTGCCGGGTAACACCAGCTACTACGGCGCGGACGCCAACGGCTCAGCTCTCGTCGGAGCCGTCGGCGGCATTTCAGCCCTGCAGCAGATCGACTCCGGCTGTGGCCCCACCGGCAAGCTGGTCTATGACACCGCCGCCATCGCCGACCCCGAGATCGACTACTCCGACTTCGACACCGACAAGGACGGCATCGTCGACTTCTTCATGGTGGTCTTCGCCGGCTGCGGTGGAAACGGTTCCTCGCAGCTCGGTGCCTGCTCCGACGCGCCGAGCGACACTGCGCCGTACGACAACGTCTGGCCGCACAGCTCCTCTTTGGAGTTCACCTACACCGACGCGACCACCGGTCAGACCGGCTACGTCTCCGACGACCAGCTCAAGGACCTTGAGGGTCGCAAGCTGTTCTACACCGACGCCAAGCGTCGCACCATGACCACCGACGTCACCGACTTCCCGGTCTTCGTGCGGGTGGGGCCCTACAACGTGAACCCCGAGACGGCTATCGACGCCGCATCGGTCATCAGCCACGAGTACGGCCACTCCCTAGGTCTGCCGGACTTCTACTCCACCGGTGGTCGCGACACCTACGGTGACTGGAACCTGATGGCGACCGACAAGTCGCAGAACATCGACGCTTTCGGCCGTCAGGAACTCGGCTGGGTCGTGCCGCAGGTGCTGCCCCCGTCCGCGACGACCAGCGCCACCGCGATGACCGACTCCAAGGAGAACACCGGTCAGATTCAGTGGGAGACGCCCGACGGGACGCCGTACACGCTGAGCGACGGAGCCGACGGCAAGGTCAACAACTCCCTGATGTACGCCGCCAAACTCCCGGGTCGCCAACTCATCGCGCCCGAGAAGTTCGACACCGGTGACACGGCCTCCAAGACGCACGCCTGGTTTTCAGGCTCCGGCAACGACTTTGGCTGCGCCAAGGACGGCGGGGGGCACAACCTCGACTTCGCCATCCCCGCAGCCTCGAACCTGCCGGCCGGGTCCACGATCCAGCTCGACTTCAAGTCCTTGTGGGACATCGAGTGGGACTACGACTACGGCTTCGTCTTAACCTCCACCGACGGTGGGGAGGAGTTCACCTCGAACCCCTCCGCGAATGGCTACACCACCTCGCTAGCCGGCGTCCCCGGAAACGCCAACCAGAACGGCTGCTTCGGCGCCTACGACAACGGTCTGACCGGCACGAGTGGTTCCTACAACGACAACACCGCACCCGTCGACCGCGTCGCGGGTAACACCCCCGAGGCGCTCTTCCTCTCCGACACCTACGACGTCTCCGAACTCGTCGGAGCCGAGATCCCGGTCCTGCGCTTCAGCTACTCCACCGACCCGGGCCTGGCCCGTCCCGGCTGGTTCATCGATGACGTCAAGGTCACCGCGACCACGCCCGCGGGTGAGCAGATCCTGCTCGACACCGACTTCGAGACCTCCGGCGGCCCCGACGACCCGTTCGTCTTCAACGGTGGCTGCAAGGCCGACAACCCGGGCGGTGCCTGCACCAAGGGCTGGAACTACGTCGCTGCTGGTTCCGAGGCGAGTTTCGACCACGCCTATTACCTCGAGATGCGGGACCGTTCCGGCTTCGACCTCGAGGGTCAAGGTCAGATCGACGGCCGCGGCGCCATCGGCTGGGAGGCGGGGCTTTACCTCGCCTACACCGACGAGGCTCACGGTTACGGCAACGCCGGCACCGATGACCCGCCGGCCCAGTCCGTGCTCGACGCCACCCCCACCCCCGGGAGCGCCAGCCCCGAGTTGAACGATGCGGCCTTCACCACTGCCGAGGAACGCAAGTCCTTCAGTGACGCTGGCGAGGGTCACACCGACAACTACAACAACCCCGCGGAAGGCACGACCGACCCGGCGTACCCGAACGTGTCGAACCCGTGGCGGTTCCGCTACAACTGCCTCGACTTCACCGTCGACTCGATGAGCGGCAACGAGGACGGTCCGGCCACCTCCAACGGTGATCTCACCGGGGACGTCACCTTCACCACCGGTGCTGGCTGTAGGGCCTTCGACGCCGGTTATGACCCCGAGGTAGTGGATCCGGAGCCCAACACCGCACCGATGGCTCAGGCCAAGGCAACGCCCACCACGGTGGAGACCGGGGTCGACGTGATCCTCTCCGCGGTCGGCAGCACCGACGCCGAGACGCCCAACGACCTCGACTACACCTGGGACTTCGGCGACGGGGATCCGGTCAAGGACGGCACCGGACGCGACATCACCACGTCGTACGCCACGGCTGGCACCTACACCGCCACCGTGACGGTCACCGACCCCGACGGTCTGAACGACTCCGCCTCGGTCCAGATCACCGTGGTGGAACCGACCACGGAGAACACCGCGCCCTCGGCGGAGGCCGCCGCCACTCCGAGTTCAGTGACGATCAATGAGACCGTCACTCTCTCGGGCAACGGCAGCACCGACACCGAGACACCCGAGGCGTTGACCTACGACTGGGACTTCGGGGACGGCGGGGAAACCGCGGACGCCACCGGCAAAAATGTGGAGACGTCGTACGCCACGCCTGGCACCTACACCGCCACGCTCACCGTCACCG
>CBDTZB010000292.1:0-4206 GCA_965364795.1 uncultured Nocardioides sp. | reverse complement strand
TCACCAAGATCCTGTCCAACAAACTCTTCGTCTCCCTCGGTCTGGTCTCCTACGGGTGGTACCTCTGGCACTGGCCGTTCCTGGTCATGGGTGAATCGGTCAACCTCGCTCCACCGCCGCTCGGGGTCCGCATCGCGTTGATCATGGCCGCGCTGGGCGTCGCCTACCTGAGCTACCGCTTCGTCGAGGGCCTCTTCTACAACCGGGCCGGCGGCAACCGGGTCACCGCAAGCACCTGGGCCCCACCGCGGATCGTCGTGGCCGGTGTCGCCTCGATGGCTCTGGTGGCCACCACCGCCGGGGTCGCCTCGATGATCGCTTCCGACGAGGCGGAGAGCCCGCGATGGGCCGCGGTGACCGATCAGGTCAACGACTTCCCGCCGCTGCCGTTGGAGTGCGCGACCCCTGATCAGCAGATCCAGCAGACGCCGATGCAGTGCAACATCAACGAGTTCGACGCCGACCGCGGAACCATCGTGATCTGGGGTGACTCGCACGCCTGGATGTACATCCCGTCCGTGGTCAAGGCCGCCGAAGGCGAGAACGTCAACATCGTCGCCTTCAACATGGGCACCTGCCCGCCCTTCGACGCCACGCTCCTGCCGAAGAAGCCGTGTTCTAGGAACAACGTTCTCGCGCTTGATCTCGTTGAGGAACTGGCCGCCGGCGACCAGCCGCTGCAGGTGATCCTGGGGGCGAGTTGGCAGAGCTACTTCGGTGAGACACCTCTGAACCTCTTCGATGTCCGTGACGGGGACCCGCAGCACAACGCCAACGTCGAGACGATCACCAGCTACTTCCGCCAGGGTGGTGGCGCGCTGTTCAGCAGGCTCGGTGAGCTCGGCGTCAACGTCGACGTGATCGCCCCGATCCCGGAGGTTCCTCGCAGCGCGCCGCTGTGTGAGGCCCGGCCCTACCCCCTGGACTGCAATGTCAGCAACGCCGAGTTCGAGCTGAACGAGAGCTCGGCCATGACGTGGATCAGGCTGAAGATGCGCACACTGCAGGGGAAGAGCCGACTGATCGACATCTCACAGGAACTCTGCGATGAGAAGGTGTGCCGCGCCAAGGTGGGAGACACCCTCGTCTTCTTCGACGACAACCACATCAGTGCCACCTTCGCTCGCAGCGTCTCGCACTACTTCGAGCCCTCGGTGCGCAACGCGCTGCCGCGTCCGCGCAGGTAGAGCGAGTGGGATTCGTTCGCAAAGCGGTGCTGTTCCTTACCGTCCTGGGTCTGCTCAGTGTGGGGGCCTTCGCGGCCCAACAGCGGCTGTACGCCTCCGCCCCGGTCCGCGACCTCACTCCGCAGGCCGCACGCTTCGTCACCGGGGCCCCTGCCGTTGCTGCGCCGGTGGTCGCGCCGGCGCCCGGCCGCAGTCGGTCCAACGGAGTCCCCGGGATCGACCAGCAGTGGGTTGAACGCACCGCCGCAGCGGCTGGCATCCCCACGGTCGCGGTCGCGGCGTACGCCCGAGCCACCCTGCAGGTGGAGCCCACCTGTCGCCTCGGGTGGACAACGCTGGCTGGCATCGGATGGGTCGAATCTCAGCACGGGACGCTCGGCGGCCGTTCCCTGGGCGCCGACGGATGGTCCTCGACGCGCATCCTCGGGCCGGCGCTGAACGGTGTGGGCCCGGTGGCAGCGATCCGCTCGACCAGCGACAGCGCTCACTGGCACGGGGACACTGAGTGGGACCACGCAGTGGGTCCGATGCAGTTCATTCCGTCGACCTGGGCGGCCTGGTCCTCCGACGGCGACGGCGACGGTCGGGTTGACCCCAACGATCTGGACGACGCGGCGCTCGCGGCGGCGCGCTACCTGTGTGTCGGCGGACGCGATGTGGCGACCGACCGGGGCTGGACCGACGCGGTGCTGTCCTACAACCGTTCTCGTGAGTACGTCGAGGCCGTCAACGCGGCCGCGGTCGCCTACTCGCAGCGAACCCGCTAGCGGCGGCTCCTGCTCCTGCTCCTGTGACGCTCATCCCATCCGCAAAGTCTGCCCCCAAAATTGTCAGCATCTGCTGCCAAATGTCTAGATCGGTGACACCATCAACGCTGCCATGACTGTTAGAAAAATGATCGGCCTGCTCCTAGGGACCTTCCTGGCATTGTCCCTGCTCAGCGCCCTCCCCGCCCCCGCGTCCGCCGTGAAGCCCCGCAACGACTTCCCCCGCCTGCCGCGCGTCTGCGCGACCCCGAAGGAACAGATCCCACAGAAGTTCATCTTCTGTCGGATCAACAAGTTCAAGTCTGACCGCCCCACCGTCTTCGTCTGGGGTGACTCCCACGCGTTCATGATGGTGCCGGCCGCCAAGCGCGCCGTGGCTGGACAGAACGTGAACCTGGTCGCCTTCGTGCTGGGCAGTTGCCCGCCGGTGCTGTCGGGTGCGAAGACGAAGAAGCAGAAACGCGCTCGCTCCGGGTGCGAGGAAGCAGGTGACCTGGTCTTCCGCCAGGTGAAGAAGTTGCAGCGCACCAAGCACAAGCCCAAGGTCATCCTCGGCCTCAACTGGGACATCTACATGTCCGCGCTCGAGCGCGCCCGCCAGGGCAAGCCTGCCTACAACGGGTACGTCGCCACCACCGCGGCCTCGTTCAAGGAGGGCACGCCCCGGCTGTTCACCGCGCTCGGACAGGCCGGCGTCAGTGTGGACGTCGTCGCCCCGGTCGGTCAGGTGCCGGCGGCGACCAAGAAGTGCAAGCGCGGGCAGCTGCCTTACCGTTGCTCCCTGCCGCGTCAGCGGGTGCTGAACAAGGAGGGTTCGCGGCTCTCCTTCGCCCAGCGGCTCACGCGCCGCCTCGACGGTGACGCCCGCCTGATCAACGTCAACGGTGAATTCTGCAACGACCGGATCTGCAAGGGCACGGTTCGCGGCACCCTGACCTGGTACGACGACCTACACATCAGCGCCACCATGGCGAAGGAGCGGATGGCGAAGTACTTCGCCGACTCGGTCGCCGACGTCGCCCCCAGCGCCCAAGAGGCGGAGGGCGAAAGCCCCAGCGCCAACTGTGGGCTGATCGTGATCTGCCGTTCGGCTGGATCTGGGGCGTGAGCCCGCGGGTGACGCTGCCTCGTCTGGCGGTGGCATGGTCGGTCGTGACGCTCCTCGTCGCGGCCCTCCTCGCGGGCGGCACCACGGTGGCCGGTGCTGCACCTGACCCCTACAAGGACCACGCCAAACTGCCTCGCCAGTGCGCGCTTCCCCGGGACCTGATCCCGCAGAAGCCCACGCGGTGTCACCTCACCGCCTTCAAGGCCAACCGACCCACCATCGTGTTGTGGGGCGACTCCCATGCGTGGATGATGACGCCGGCTCTGCGGGCGCTGGTCCGGAACGAGAACGTCAACCTTGTCGGCTTCTTCCTCGGCTCGTGCCCGCCGATGAAGCCGGGCCTGCGCAACGGTCAGTACAAGGGCAAGCCCTGTTTGAGGGGCAACGACATGGCCGCCCGATTCGTCAGTCGCCTCGACCGCGGGAACCAGGGTCTGAAGGTGATCCTCGGTGGGAGTTGGGACGCCTACCTGCGGGCCCTGGATCGCCAGGCACAGGGCTTCAAACGTGCCGGGTACGGCGGTCCCGCGGCGCCGTACTTCAAGACCATGGGGCCGAAGCTGTTCCAGTGGCTCGGGAAGCGCGAGATCGACACCGACGTCGTCGGCCAGGTTGCGATCATTCCGCGACGCTCCGCCTGCGAGCAGCGCGTGCCGTGGGGCTGTGATGTCCCGCGGCGTCGTTCGCTGCCGATGGAGGAGCGGACCAGCGCCATCATCGAAGGAGGACGTCAGTTGCTCGGTGGCGACGCCCGAGTGATCGACGTGAACAAGGCCTTCTGCAACGAGTCGTTCTGCCGCGCCAAGGTGGGCTCCACCAACACCTGGTTCGACTACCTCCACCTGTCGGGCAGTCGCGCGCGTGCCCTCACGCCGTACTTCCAGGCCTCCGTCGATGACGTGCTGGAGTCGGTCCGATGAGCAGGGTCGCACTCTTCTGCGCCGCGCTGCTCAGCGTGGCGCTCCTCGCTGTGCTGCCGGTGAGTCCCGCAGCAGCGTCGCCGGATCCGCAGAACGATCACGTGCGGTTGCCTCAGCAGTGCCTCACCACGGAGGACACGACCCCCAGCGATCCGATCGTGTGCAACCTCAACACGTTCTACAAGAACCGCCCCATGCTCGTGCTGTGGGGCGATTCGCACATG
>CBDTZB010000291.1:0-4216 GCA_965364795.1 uncultured Nocardioides sp. | reverse complement strand
TTGTGGCTGGCTTCAATGCGGCTGGCACATCGGGTACGTTGCTTGGCCAAAAACTCACCTTCATCGGGCCGAGCGGCACCTCGATCTTCAATGGTGTTGTGGGCGTGTGGTGATCCAGCCCTGAGTGTTGTGGGCTCGCGACGGCGTCGCGGGTGAGGTCAGGCCACGAGTTGGGGAGGTCAGGACGTGTCACAGGACCACTCAGCACGCCTGGCCTTCAGCAGCATCGCGGTGACTGGCGCTGCCACCCTCTACGAGCGGGCTGCAAGTTTGAGCAGTCTCGATTCGAGCACTGCGGGTTGGATCGCATTCATCGCGTTCTCCGTTGACCAGCCGGGCACGCTCAGCTTCGGTGACGCGTGGTCGGAATACCCGGGCGATCCACGTCTGGGACGCAATGGAGGATCGTTCGTCATTTCCTCAGAGCGTCCAGCGGATCCAGCCGCCTATCTCGAGGCTGTGCTCAAGAGGGTGGCCGAACTGAACCGTCGTGCCGGATTTGCCTATCGGTACCTCTTCTGGGGTGATCCCGCGTCCCCCGCCACAACGATCGCTACGGTGGCATTCGTCACCACGGATGTAGGAAAGCCCGGCCAGGTCGTTGGTGGCAGCACGACGATCGCAACTCGCAATGTCGGTGTCGTCATCGCGAACTCCGCCCACATTGACGGGGACGTTGCCACGTCGTCCATACGGTTCGCCGCCAATGGCTCAGCCGACATTGTCCTCCTGGCCAGCAAGTACGCCCCACGGACAATCGACACGCTGGACACCGATGTGATGGTCGCCCTTGATGGGCCCAACCCGGGCACCCTTGCGTTCGGCATGACGCTGTCCGTTGCCACCGACCCGCGCCAAGATGACTTCACCCTGCTCGATGTGGGTCTGAAGTACTTCACCGAGCGCGGAGGGCGGATCAAGAGCCTGCGCTATCCCGTATTCGGGCCAACCGTGGATGGCTCCACAGTCCCGTTCGACGTGAGCTATGACCCACTTCGCCCCCTCGACCATGGCCGGACTTGTTTCACCTTCCGCCATGGGATCGAAGAGGACGGGTCGGGTCAGGGCGACTGTGAGGCGATGGAAAGCGCCCTGCGCGACGAGTTCGTGCATGCGGTGCAACTCGTTCCGCAACGCGGCGCATCGCAGCTGGTGTTGCAAGAGGATCGGGTGTCGATCGGGTCGGGCACCGCGGCACAGCGCGACTTCTACTACATGGTGCCCGCCGGCCCGTTCAAGCTGAGGAGCGGCGGGTCCACCCCGCCGGCCACTCGCATGATGTGCGGAATGTCTCCCTTGGAGAGCGTGGTTTTCGATCCCCCCGGCTCAATACTGACGTTCCATCCCGATGGGTTGGCGTTCTCCCCCCTGCTCGCTGACGCCACAGGAAGTAGCGACGCCCCCAGACTCACCGACCGCTACCGCACGGCGTGGGCCACTGTGACCGCGCGGACGAGCGAGCCCGTCGGACCCGCTCCGACCTACCTTTCACAGGCCACCGGGGCAGCTCTCTACGGCCATGGAGAGAACCCCGATGTCCCCTACCTTGAACACCGCGAGACCCCGGCGGCGGTGCTGCGTGATTCCTCGGTCACGGGCTCGTTCCCGATCGCGGCCTACAGCCGTTTGATCCTTGGCGGGCACCCGGACGGCTTCACGGCCGAGGACACGGCCCGCCTCGAGAGGGACGTGCTTTCCGTCGAGCGCCGCGCCCGGATCCAGATCGCCGGGAGCAGACCGACCCGGGACACCGTGGCCTCGCCGTCGTTGAACACGGACGGGCCGTCGACAGTGATGACGCCCCAGGGTTTCGTGGTGGAGCTCGACGGCGATGGCGGCTGGCAGCGGTTGCACCTGGCCCAGACACTCTCGCTGCCAGACCCGGAAAGGGGTTCACCCACCACGAAGGCGCTGTCCCTCGAATCCGTCGACGACGTTCTGCGGGGGGCTTTCCAGGCGAATCAGCAATTCTTGGTCATCACTGAACCGAAGCTTCCGTGGAAGCTCGCGCCAGAGATGGACGGTGTGGTCGCCGCCAACAACCCGGCGACCACCGTCTTCGCGAATGAGCTTCGGCCGCAGGGCTGGCCCTTTCGTATCCGGGTCGGCGGCGCAACGGACCCCGGGGACTACCGCAACGTCCTCATCTTCAAGTTTTGCGACGGATCGATCGAGGACCGAATCGACGACGTCGCCAGGTGGACGGCAGCAGAGGAGTTCAACAGCGATCCCGCTGAGCTGGCCAGTTGGTTGCGCGCCTACATCGACTCTGCCAAGCAACTCGCTGCAGGCCCTGACAGTGCGTACTTCTCCCGCTTCGTGGACGCGGTCACCTCGCCCACCTGGCGAGGAATCCTTGCGTTGCGTGTGGACGTCGATGCATCGGCCCTTCCCCCGGAGCTTCGCGGGCTGGCGGCCGGGATCGACCTCGACGCCTTCAACGCGCACCATCTGGGCATTGACCTGAGTTTTGTCGATACCTCGGGCGGTGGGCTGGTGGCCCATGGCAGCAGCTCGTTGTTTGCCACCGTCTTTTACGAGGACCCCGCCTACGCCGCTGGACTGGCTGGCGGGGCGAATCCTGACCTGCCCATACCGGTGCCGGGCAATGGTGACTACGCGTTTCGGGTCCTGTCGCTGAAGACGTTGTTCGTCAATGCCGAGATCGCCGCGTTCGCCAGCAAGTCACAGGTGACCCTCAACCGCATCTTCGGAGACCTTGTCGGGGGGTTGACGCTCGGAGGTCAGCCCGCACCCAGCAACTCGCTCGTCCTCTACGGCACGTACGAGGATCACGACGGTGTGGGGGTCTACTCCTTCGGTACCGACGCTGATGCCCGCTTCCTGCTGGTGAGCAACCTGTGGCGCGGGATCCAGACGGTACGCGCGACCTTCTCCACTCTGCGCTCGCCGATCAGTGGCACGGTGCTCTCCCGGTTCTCCTTCCGCGGATTCCTGGACTTCGCTCGCGTCTTCACCGACGATGGCACCACTCGTACCCCGTTCGACCTGCTCTCCTTCGGAGGCGACGGAAACAAGGTGAGCCCGTCCGGCACCGGTCTGCCGTTCTCTGAGATGCATCTGGACATGTCCTTCGACACGTCATCTCCCGCCACGCCGTCGTTTGCCTTCGAGATCGACCAGATGGGCTTCGCCCCCACGACTGAACAGGCCCGGCCCGACAGTCTGTACGCCCGCCTCCCACTGGCGCTCACCGGGATCACGAGTGGCACCTCGGCACCGTCGGATCTCGGCTACCTCTCCGTCAATGCTCTGGGGCTGCCCACTGAGCCGCTCGGTGACGAATGGTTCGGATTGACCTACTCACTTGGCCTGGGCAACCCGGGCGCACTAGCCTCCCCCGGGGCCTTCACCGCCCGGCTGTTGCTCGCGTGGGCCCCGCTGAGCCAGGGCAACGGCTATCGGTTGGCGCTGGGCCTCACGTTGCCGGGCTCGAGCGGAACTGCCCGCGCGTTCTCCCTGCAAGGCGTCATCAAGGTCACAGTCGACCGCATTTTGCTCTACCGCGATCCGGCTTCTGCCACGTTCGTGCTGCGTCTCACCAACGTCGCGTTGTCGCTGCTCGGCGTCTCGCTGCCCCCCGGCACGTCGACCGCATTGATCATTTTCGGCAACCCCGACCCGGGGCAGCGCGACACCGTCGGATGGTACGCGGCGGTCAACCGAGAGAAGAAGCCGAAACCGCCCACCCTTGCAGCGATGCCCCGATCCGGCGACGACTCGATCGGAGAAGGCTGATGCCCCGTCTCATCTATTGGAACGTGCAAAGCTTCAGCGACGACAAGTTCTTCTGGCGCTCGCGCAAGCGGGGCCGCGACGGCGAAGAACTATGGGGCGAGAACGCGGCGCAGAACTATTTGAACGCGCTGGTCACCACCATCACCGCCAATGCGCCGGCGTTCATCGTCATCGTTGAGGTCAGGCCCGGCGGCAACACCGGCGGGGGCACGCTGCTCAGCGACGATGGCGGCATGCGACTGCTGCGTTATCTGCGCTTGCACGACGACGTGCAATGGGCGTTGGTGCCTCCGGTTATCAGCGGCCTGGGCAATGCAGGTGAGGGCATCGCGGTCTACTACCGGCGCACCCCGACCCTGTTCTTCACCGGACCGTGGCGCTGGCCGGGCGGCGCGGGGCCAGCGGCCCCGGCGGGCCCTGCCGGTATCTACCCACGCCCGTACAACAGCACCTTCTC
>CBDTZB010000290.1:0-4216 GCA_965364795.1 uncultured Nocardioides sp. | reverse complement strand
GATCCCGATTGAGGGTGCTGGTGTCTTTGGCCATGAACCTATTCCAGCACCTGGCACCGACAGTTCTGGCCCGAAATGGGGGTTAGGCACAAACGGGAGATCCATAGTATGGTAACAGTTTTAGAACAAGCGATCGAGGTCGGGTTGGTGGGGTCGGTGGCGGGGCTTCGAGACAGTACGTCGTCCTTCCTCAACCACCGGAGGAATAAAACTTCGTCCCATAACGACCACCGCTCTCGACTCGAGACGTTGCGAATCTGAGTACCCGTACTGATTCGCCTAACGTTCATCTCGATCAGAATCGAGCCATGACCATGACTGCGCCGAGCACCGCGCACACCAGCACCGACACCACGACGGTGCTGGCTTTCCTCGCACTAGGTGGCGCGGCGATCATGCTCGCCCTCGCTGGCTTCGCTTGGTACGCCACCGCTACCGATCCCAGTGATGCCCCCATCTTCTGAGCGCGACGGGGCACGGTGGGTACCCGCGATGGACAGAAATGGGCTGACTCACCAGTAACCAGCACACTCGGAGCGTGATGTATCAGGTCCTGCACCGCGTGGTGCCTCCGCTCGCCAAGGCGGTGTGGCGCCCCGACGTTCGTGGCCTCGAGAACGTGCCAGCAACCGGCGGCGTCATCCTGGCCAGCAACCACCTCAGCTTCGCTGACTCCGCCGTCATTCCGGTGGTCCTGCCACGCAAGGTCGTGTTCCTGGCCAAGTCCGACTACTTCGAGGGCCCGGGAATCAAAGGGGCCCTGGTCAAGGCTTGGTTCGAAGGTCTCGGGATGCTGCCGGTGGACCGCGATGACACCAAAGCAGCGCTCGCCAGTCTCGACGTCGCGCTCGAGGTGCTGGGCAGGGGCGAGGCGTTCGGCATCTACCCCGAGGGCACCCGGTCCCGCGACGGTCGGCTTTACCGAGGTCGGACCGGCGTTGCTCATCTGGCGCTCACCGCGGGTGTGCCGGTCGTCCCAGTCGGGTTGATCGGCACCGAGAACATCCAGCCGGTGGGGGAGTCGAGGCCTCGTCGGGTCCCCGTCTCGATCGCCTTCGGCAAGCCGATCACGGCAGTCGGACGATTCAGCGACGTGCCGCTGGGCAAGGCGCGAAGGCTGCTGACCGACGAGATCATGGCCGCCATCGGGGATCTGTCGGGTCAAGAGCCAGCGGGGATCTACAACGATCGAGGAACGTCGCCCGACTAGAGCAGCAGCACGTCGGCCCAGGAGGACGCTAGCCCTGGATGCAGCCGTGACGCTGCAGCCTCCTCAGCAGTCATCCATCGACAACCGTCCTGGCCGGTCTCGAAGTTGATTCCCTTGACGCAGAAGAGATCTGGGGCATCCATCACGATCGTGGAGTAGGACCACCCGCCGTGGTCATCGACATGAGTGCCGGCATGCGTGAGCGCCTCGGGGGCTAGGCCGTCGAGTTCCTCTCGCGCCTCCCGCCAGGCCGCGACCGACGCAGTTTCGCCAGGCTCGATCGCTCCGCCCGGAATTCCCCAGGTGTCGCCGTGGTGCACCACCGGCGCTCGATGTTGCAGCAGGAAACGGATAACGTCGGGTCCGCGGTGGCGCACGAGAAGGCCGGCCGCCCCGTGCCGACCCCAGTGGACGTGTCCCTGGGCGCATCTGCTCCACATGCGGCCACGCTACCCGGATACACGAAAGATTCGGTGGGCTGTATAGTCATGCATATGACGTTGAAGAGGATCGCGGTCGCCGGAGCAAGCGGGTACGCCGGAGGTGAGGTGCTACGCCTCCTGCTCAACCACCCCGGCGTGGAGATCGGCGCGCTGACCGGCGGGTCGAACGCGGGAGAGCCGCTGGGCAAGTTGCAGCCGCACCTCGTGCCGCTCGCCGACCGGGTCCTCGAGCCGACCAACGCCGACACCCTGGCTGGCCACGACGTCGTTTTCCTTGGCCTACCGCACGGTCAGTCGGGTGAGATCGCGGCCCAGTTGGGCCCCGACACCTTGGTGATCGACTGTGGAGCCGACTTCCGTCTGGCCGACCCGTCGGACTGGGAGACGTTCTACGGAGGCACGCACGCAGGCACCTGGCCCTACGGCCTGCCGGAGTTGCCCGGTCAGCGGGCTGTGCTGCGCTCTGCCACCCGCATCGCCGTACCCGGCTGCTACCCGACGGTCTCCACCCTCTCGCTGCTTCCGGCTCTGGCTGCCGGACTCGTTGAGCCGGACCTCGTGGTCGTCGCCGCGTCGGGCACGAGTGGGGCCGGCAAGGCCGCGAAGACTCACCTGCTCGGCAGCGAGATCATGGGGAACGTCAGCGCGTACGGCGTCGGTGGCACCCACCGTCACACCCCTGAGATCACTCAGAACCTGGGCCTGGTGACCGACGACGACCTCAAGATCAGCTTCACGCCACTGCTGGTGCCGATGTCTCGCGGCATCCTGGCCACCTGCTCGGCTCCGCTCCGGGGCTCGGTGAGCGCCGATGATGCCTACGCCGCCTACGCCAGCGCGTACTCCGAAGAGCCTTTCGTCCACGTCCTTCCACAGGGGCAGTGGCCCCAGACCCAGTCCGTCATCGGGTCCAACGCGGTGCACCTCCAGGTCACCATCGACCCGGCGGCGAACCGCCTGATCGCGGTCGGCGCTGTGGACAACCTCGCCAAGGGAACCGGCGGCGCTGCGGTCCAGTGCATGAACCTCGCTCTAGGGCTCGATGAGTCCATGGGCCTGACCACAGTTGGAGTTGCACCATGACCGAGCCCACGAAACCCACCACGACGGCCGCCGACGAAGCGACCACGTTCACCATCGAGCAGTTCCCCGAGACCCTCGCGGTTGTCCGCCTCGGACCGGGCGCGGAGATCCCCACCTGGGCCGAGTCATCCTCGATCTTCTCGATCACCGCGACCGCCACCGAGACCTCGGTGGTGTGTGCCGCGCGAAGCGTCCCCGCCAAGGCTGTCGCTCAGAAGCCCTTCACCGCCTTCGCCGTCGAAGGACCGTTGGACTTCAGCCAGACCGGCATCCTGGTCAGCCTCCTGACCCCGCTGGCCGAAGCGGGCATCAGCGTTTTCGCGCTCTCCACGTTCGACACCGATTGGGTCCTCGTCCCTGTCGGTCAGGCCGCTGACGCAGCCGAGGCCTGGAGCAACCAGGGCCACACGGTGGCTCCCGCCGTCCCCGTCACGAAGGGTAAGAAGAAGTGAGCTCCATCGAATTGCTCTCTCAGCGCACCCCCCTCCGGGCCTCGCTGCGCTCGTTTCCTCAGGGGGTGACCTCGTGAGCGTTACCGTCCCGCAGGGCTTCTCTGCCGCCGGTGTCCCCGCCGGTCTGAAGTCGACCGGCGCCAAGGATGTTGCGCTGGTCGTCAACCACGGCCCCCACTTCGACTCGGCCAGCGTGTTCACCAGCAACCGGTGCAAGGCCAACCCGATCCTGTGGAGCCAGGAGGTCGCTAAGAACGGCGTCGTTCGGGCCATCGTGCTCAACTCCGGTGGCGCCAATTGCTACACCGGGCCCGAGGGCTTCCAGACCACCCACGCTGTCGCTGAGCGGGTCGGTGAACTCGTCGGCATCGACGCCTTCGATGTGATCGTCTGCTCGACCGGCTTGATCGGACTGACGAACCCGCGCCAGCAGGTGCTCGACGGTGTCGACGGCGCCTACGCCGCCCTCTCCGAGGACGCGCAAGCCGCAGGTACCTCAGCCGCCGAAGCGATCATGACCACCGACTCGGTCAGCAAGCAGGTCGTCGTTGAAGGCGCCGGCTGGTCCATCGGCGGGATGGCCAAGGGCGCAGGCATGCTCGCCCCTGCCCTGGCCACAATGCTTGTGGTGATCACCACCGACGCGATCGTCCCCGCGGACGACCTCGACAAGGCACTGCGGGCCGCCACCCGGGTCAGCTTCGACCGACTCGACTCAGACGGCTGCATGTCCACCAACGACACGGTCAGCATCCTGGCCAGTGGCGCCAGCGGCATCACGCCCTCACTTCCGGACTTCACCGAAGCCCTCACCCAGGCCTGCACCGATCTAGCGATGCAGCTACTCAAGGACGCCGAGGGAGCCGATCACGAGATCGCCATCTCGGTCCTCAACGCAGCCACCGAGGACGATGCGGTCGAGGTGGGCCGCAGCGTCGCCCGCAGCAACCTCTTCAAGGCCGCTGTCTTCGGCAAGGACCCCAACTGGGGCCGCGTGCTGGCCAGCATCGGCACCACTCAGGCGGCCT
>CBDTZB010000289.1:0-4228 GCA_965364795.1 uncultured Nocardioides sp. | reverse complement strand
ATCACCCAGTGAGCGGACCAGGTCCGAGGCGATCTTGGATGGGAGCACGGCCACGCCGTCACGCTCACCGGCAACCTCGAGTTCGACCTCGATGGTGAGCTCCAGATCACTGCCGGTGAGTTTCAGGGTGTTGCCGGTCAACTCGGCCCGGACTCCAGCCAGGACCGGGAGCGCGCCTCCCCGATTGGCGACGGCTCGTCCTGCGGCCCCGAGGGCCTCGACCAGGGTGTCACGCTCACATCGGAACTTCACGGGGCTGCTCACTTTCTCCGGAGAGGATGCTTAGAAGAGGTTGGTAGTGGCAGTAGGGCCTGTGGATTGTGGACAGAACCGCATCTCCGCAGGTCAGCATGACGATCGGCCCCACACCGGTTGTCCCCAGCGTCGCACAGTCTGGACCGGTCGGCGCGCATGGCCTGAGGACGACGGCTCGGTCGTCCCCTGGTCGTCCCCTGTTCGTCCACCGGTCACGCAGGGTTCGTCCACATCGACGCGCCCGGACCGAACGTGGGTTGTCCCCAGACGGTTGTGGACGATGGTGGACAACCGGGCGACGGGTTCGCAACGGGGCCGTGGTGGCTGACCTGGGCATCAACTGCCCTTGCGGATCTGGGTGACCAGTTCGGTCACCTGGTCATAGATCTGTCGACGCTCGCCCATGAGGTTCTTGATCTTGGCCACGGCGTGAATCACCGTGGTGTGGTCTCGGCCGCCGAACTCGCGGGCGATGGCCGGATACGAGAGGTCGGTGACCTCGCGAAAGACATACATGGCGACCTGGCGCGCCGTCACCAAGGGTCGTTGCCGGCTCTTGCCCTTGATGTCCTCGATGCTGAACTGGAACATCTCCGAGGTCGCGTCGAGGATCAACTGGGGCGTGATCGGCCGCGGTTGGCGGTCACCGAGGATGTCGTGGAGGTGCTGCTCGGCCTCGGCCAGGTTGAGTGGCGCTTTGACCAGCCGCCCGAGGGCCGACACGCGGTTCAGGGCGCCTTCGAGCTCACGGATGTTGTCGGTGATGTTGGTGGCGATGAACTCGAGCACCTCGTGGGGCACCGGGACGGCCTCGGCTTCGGTCTTCTTGAGGAGGATCGCCAGGCGGGTCTCGAGGTCGGGTGGCTGGATGTCGGTGATCAGGCCCATCTTGAACCGACTGCGGAGCCGGTTCTCCAACGTGGAGATGGCGTCGGGCGGCCGATCCGATGAGAGCACCAGCTGACGACGACCCTCGTGGAGCGCGTTGAAGGTGTGGAAGAACTCCTCCTGGGTCTCCTTGCGGTTCTCGAGGAACTGGATGTCGTCGACCAGGAGGACGTCCACCTCCCGGTAGCGACGCTTGAAGTCTGCGGAGGTGTTCAGGCGGATGGATTCGATGAACTCGTTCAGGAACGTCTCGCTGGTGACGTAGCGAACGACGTAGTCCGCGTAGTTCTCCTGGACGTAGTGGCGGATCGCCTGCAGCAAGTGGGTCTTGCCGAGGCCAGCGTCGCCGTAGATGAAGAGCGGGTTGTAGGACTGGCCCGGGGTCTCGGCCACGGCCAGGGCAGCCGCATGGGCGAACCGGTTCGAGGTGCCCGTCACGAAGTCGTCGAAGGTGTGGCCCGGCGAGGTCGCCCGGGCCGGAGCCCGAGCCGGGGGCAGTGCGTCGGGGACCGGCTCGGGCGCAGCGCCCATGCGGTCATCCATCGGGTCGGCGAAGAGGGTGGGTTCGGCAGCGGCGGTCTGGACGACCAACTCGATGCCGAGCTCCGGACCGCCGAGGTCGGACACGATGTCGTTCACGAGGAGGAGGTAGCGGGTCTCGACCCGGTCCTTGACCATGGAGTTGGGCACGGCGAGGCGGAGGGTGGCGTGGTCGGCGTCGAGCGCAGAGATGTCCTGGAAGGTGGATCGCCACACGGCGTCGGATACCTGGGCGCGCAACGCTGCCTGGCAGGTTGTCCACAGCTCCTGTGCGTCGGCCACGCTGCGTTCTACTCCCCTGCCTACGGTTTCCACAGTCGGATCCACACCTGTGGAAAACCCGACCTCGGCACCTCCCGGGCGGACCTGGGGGTGCGAGTTCGATCTTGGATTGCGCGTCATTGCCGGACGAATGTTTCGGTCCCGCTACGGCGAGGGCGGACCGTAGCACCGGGTCTGTGGAGGCGCGCAAAAGGAGTCCGTCTTCCCCGGTCATCGGGGTCGTCGGATCGGCGCGATTGCCCGGTTCGGGGGCCAGGGCGTAGCGTTGCATGGTCGTCAGCCCATCCGAGGGATGGTCGGCCGCCGATCCGTCGGCGTGCCCACGTTCAGCCGACCGGTCGTACCGGTCCCAGGAGAACCCCCATGAAGCGCACTTTCCAGCCCAACGTCCGCAAGCGAGCCAAGAACCATGGCTTCCGGGCTCGGATGTCCACCCGCGCCGGACGGGCGATCCTCAAGAACCGTCGCAGCAAGGGCCGGGCCCGGCTGTCCGCCTGACCAGGTCGTTCGGTGACCGAGGCACATTTCGGGCCCTCCGTGCCCACGGCACCCGAGTTCGGCGCGGCCACCTGTCGGTGGTGTACCTCGCTGACGAACCGGGACGTCCTTGTCGCGTGGCCTACGCCATGACCAAGCAGTTGGGCTCCGCCGTGGAGCGCAACCGGCTGCGACGCCGGCTGCGCCATCTCGTCGAAGACGAGGTGGGTGCGGGCAACGTTCCCGCCGGTGCCCTGCTGATCAGTGCCGGCCCATCGGCCAAGGATCTCGACCCGCCAGCACTGCGCAGCCAGGTGCGTGGCCTGTTCCAAGGGCTACGGCAGCGTATCGAGATTGGCGCGCCATGACCGTCACCACGCGGTTCCTGCGTTGGTTGGTACGGGGGTATCAGGGTGTGCGGGCGGGTCGCCCGTCGCCGTGCCGCTTCGAACCCTCGTGTTCGTCCTACGCTGTCGAAGCGCTCGAGGTCCACGGCGCCGGTCGCGGTAGCTGGCTGGCTGCTCGCCGGATCTGTCGGTGCCACCCCTGGGGTGGCCACGGCTGGGATCCGGTCCCGTTGCCGTCGCACGACGCCCACGACGCTGCTGATCACCACCACGAACGGACGGCCGCCTGATGTACCAACTCATCGCCAAGCCCCTCGAGTTCTTCTATGGCATCTGGCCCAACTACGCCGGCGCCATCTCGCTGCTGACCCTGTCGATCATGGTCCTCCTGTTGCCGCTGACGCTCAAGGGCACCCGGTCCATGCTGGCCATGCAGAAGCTCCAGCCCGAGCTCAAGAAGATTCAGAACAAGCACCGAGACGATCGTCAGAAGATGAACGAAGAGGTGATGAAGTTCTACAAGGAGAACGACATCAACCCCATGTCGGGCTGCCTGCCGCTGCTGCTGCAGATGCCGGTGTTCTTCATCCTCTACCGCACCCTCTATGAGCTGCTCAACCGGGCCCCGTACGGCCAGGACATGGGCGCAGCGGTGTCGCGAGCGGCCTCGGGCGCCAACGGCGGCGTCTTCGAATCGTTCGGCAACTTCGAGCCGAAACACCTCGACGTCGGCTCCAAGCTGTACCAGAACCTGAGCAGCGCCAGTGAGATGAAGTCCTTCGGGGTGAACCTCGCCGAGTCGGCCCAGCATGCGTTTTCCGAGGGGCTGGGTACGGCCGCTCCGTTCATCGTCCTGGTTCTCGGCGTCACCGCGACGAGCTACTACCAACAACGCCAGATCGCCGGCCGAAATCCAGCGGCAGCGTCGGCCAATCCGCAACAGCAGATGCTGATGAAGATCATGCCGCTGTTCTTCGCCTTCATCTCGCTGACCCTGCCGGCCGGCATCGTCGTCTACTTCTTGGTGTCGAACCTGTTCCGGATCGCCCAGCAAGGGTTCATCACCCGCACGATGTACGCCGACGCCAGCGGTCCTCTGTCCACTACCGGGGCAGAAGTTGACACATCGTCAACAGAAAAGCCCAAGGGCCTCATGGAGTCCCTGAAGGAACTCAGTCTCCCCAACCCGTCGCAGGCCAAACAGGACGCCCGAACCAACCGTTCGTCCGGCGCCAAGTCCAAGGACACGGCCAACGGCAAGGGCAGCAGCAAGAAGAAGAGCAGTTCGACCAAGACCGCCTCCGGCTCCGCGAAAGCGGGCGGGACGGTCACCACCAAGCCGAAGTCGCCAACGCGCTCGGCCTCTGGACCGAGCCGGAAGGCACCCAGCAACGCCAATCGGTCCCAGAGCAAGAAAAAGAGGAAGTAACAATTTCATG
>CBDTZB010000288.1:0-4241 GCA_965364795.1 uncultured Nocardioides sp. | reverse complement strand
GCCTGCAGTTCATGCTGGCCGACATGGGCATGAAGGTGGAGGCCGCGCGGCAGATGACCTACGCCGCGGCGGGCCGCTCCGAGCGCAACGACTCCGACCTGACCTTCTTCGGCGCGGCAGCGAAGTGCTTCGCCTCCGACGTGGCCATGGAGGTCACCACCAACGCGGTGCAGGTGCTGGGCGGCTACGGCTACACCCGCGATTACCCGGTGGAGCGGATGATGCGCGACGCCAAGATCACCCAAATCTACGAAGGCACCAACCAGGTGCAGCGGATCGTGATGGCACGGCAACTCCTGGCGGGGGTTCAGTCGCAGCTCTGACCTGGGGCGCGGGTCAGGATCAGGAGACTCCGACCTGCTTGAGGAGCGTCTCGAACGGCGTCGGGTTGGCGAACTCGTCCTCGACCATGCGGCGCGGGGCGGGGGCCGGGGCCCTCGAGCTACTGACGTCGAGGAGGGCGACGAGTTCTTCGGTTGCCCGCTTGATCCGACGATCCAAGCCGCTGTTGCCGAAGTCCTCCGCGGCGGCAAAGACGCCCGTGGGAAGAACGACAGCGTGCAGATAGCTGAACAGCGGGCGCAGGGCATGCTCCAGAACCAAGGAGTGGCGACCGGTGCCGGCCGTGGCGGCTATCAGGACGGGTTTTCCGTCCAGGGTTCCCTCCTCGAGGATGTCGAAGAAGGTCTTGAAGAGCCCCGAGTACGACGCAGAGAAGACCGGCGTGACGGCAATGATTCCATCGGAAGCAGTGATGCCCTCGATGGCGGTTCGCAGTTTCTTCCCTGGAAAGCCGGTCAGCAGGTGGTCGGTGAGTTCATGGGCGATCTCGCGCAGTTCGATGTTGACGATCTCCACGTCGCCCAACGCCTCCGTGGTGGAGGCGGCGAGGCGATCGGCCAGCAACCGGGTCGAGGAGGGGACGCTCAGCCCGGCGGACACCACGATGATCGAAGGAGTCACAGCGGTCATGCCTGCACCTTCACTTTCTGGTCCTCCACGCGCTGGGCGGCTAGCTGTGATGCGTGGGTGGGTGCATCGGGGACGTGTGCGGGGCGGTCTTCGGCGAAGCCCTTGCGCATCTCGGGAAGGATCTCGCCCAACAGGTCAAGTTGCTCGAGCACCGTCTTCAGTGGAAGGCCCGCGTGGTCGAGGAGGAAGAGTTGGCGCTGGTAGTCGCCCACGTAGTCACGGAAGCTCAACGTGCGTTCGAGCACCTGCTGCGGCGAACCGACCGTTAACGGGGTCATCTTGGTGAAGTCCTCCAGCGACGGACCGTGGCCGTAGACGGGAGCGTTGTCGAAGTAGGGCCGGAACTCGTCGACGGCCGCCTGGCTGTTCTTGCGCATGAAGAATTGGCCGCCGAGGCCGACGATGGCGGTGTCCGCCGGGCCATGGCCGTAGTGCTCGAACCGTTGCCGATAGAGCGAGACCATCCGCTCACTGTGCGAGGCCGGCCAGAAGATGTGGTTGTGGAAGAACCCGTCGCCGTAATACGCCGCCTGCTCAGCGATCTCGGGGGAGCGGATCGAGCCGTGCCAGACGAAGGGGGCGACGCCGTCGAGTGGGCGTGGCGTGGAGGTGTAGCCCTGGAGCGGTGCGCGGTACTTGCCCTCCCAGTTGACGACGTCCTCACGCCACAGGCGGCGGAGGAGGGCGTAGTTTTCGATCGCGAGCGGAAGGCCGTCGCGAATGTCCTTGCCGAACCACGGATAGACCGGGCCGGTGTTACCCCGCCCCATCATCAGGTCGACCCGGCCGTCGAGAAGGTGCTGGATCTTGGCGTAGTCCTCGGCGATGAGAGCCGGGTCGGTGGTGGTGATCAGGGTCGTGGCGGTCGAGAGGATAATCCGCTCGGTCTGCGCGCCGATATAGGCCAGCGTGGCCGTGGGGTTCGAGGCGATGAACGGCGGGTTGTGGTGCTCGCCCGTGGCGAAGACGTCAAGGCCCACCTCCTCGGCCTTCTTGGCGATCGTGACCGTGGCCTTGATGCGCTCGTGCTCGGTGGGTGTGCGTCCGGTGGTGGGGTCGGTGGTGACGTCACCGACGGAGAAGATTCCGATCTGCATGCTGACCTCGGCTGGGGGAGTCGGGCTGTGGCACCACCCTCATGGGTGATGCGGCGCTTACAGTGGGCTAACGGTGATTTAAGTGTCAACTATTCCCCTAGGGTCCGGCACGGGGTGGGGAACTCACGTTCCTTAGGAACGAGGAGAAATTTCTACCCGGGGGCGCATACGCAGGACGGCGGCGGGTACTAACCGTGTGGCGCGGCCGTCGAATACCCCCCACTTCTGCGGCCGCGCCCCTCAACTCCCCTAGTGGGACGTGCGGATCCCAACAGAGAATCTCCCATTCTGTTGTCGGGTGTGTGCGAATTCTGCGACGATCGCGGTTGAAGATCCGTCTTGGTCTCCCGCCGGTTGGCGCTGCCATGGGGAAGAGGTGCCCGCGATGAATGCTCCGTCGTCGTCGAGCGCGCCCATTTCACCTCCTCGACAATCAGAGAAGACCGCCGCACGCACCATCAGCGACTCGCGCCGCCGGGTCGAAACAGCCCGGCTACTCTCCCGGGCCCGGGCCAGTCTCGGGGCTGCTCGGACCAAGTACGAGGACGAGGTCATTCGGCTCAACATGTCGGTCGCCTCCGACGTCGCGCGGCGCTATCACGGGCGCGGCATCGCCTCCGATGATCTCGATCAGGTGGCCTACCTGGGCCTGGTGAAGGCGGTGCGCGGCTTCGATCCCACCCTGGGCGATGATTTCCTCAGCTACGCCGTTCCGACACTGCGCGGAGAGATTCGACGCTACTTCCGGGACGCCGGGTGGACGGTGCGGCCGCCCCGATCGGTGCAGGAGGTGCAGGCCAAGGTCTCCGCGGCCGAGGCGGAGCTCTTCCAGAAGCTGGGCCGTGCGCCCCGCTCTTCGGAGATCGCTGTGCACCTCGACGTGCCGCTGACCCTGGTCATGGACGCACTCAGCGCCGGAGGCTGTTTCTCTCCGATGTCGATTGACGTGCCGACGGTCCCGGGCGAGCAGGCGCCCGCCGAACAGCTGGGCGGATGGGATCCGGCCTTCGACAGCTCCGAAGCGCGCTTGGCGCTCAAGCCGTTGATGAGTTCGCTGAGCGAGCGCGACCGGACGATCATCCGGCTGCGCTACTTCGAGAACCGCACCCAGGCACAGATCGGCGCCGAGGTCGGTGTCACCCAGGAACAGGTCTCGCGGCTGCTGTCCGGCATCCTCGTGAAGATGCGGCGCACCTTCGCCGCTTGAGCGTCAGTCGAAGATCCTCGGCAGGTCGCTGGCCTCGCCGGTGAAGTGGGGGTCTCGCTTCTCAAGGAACGCCGCGACGCCCTCCTTGCCGTCCCCGATCGAGGTGTAGAACATCGCCAATGAGTCCGACAGGTGCGCCTCGAGCGGATCTGCGGCGGCGCCGTTGCGGTAGAGCATCTGCTTGGCCAGGCCAAGGGCCACCGGCGACCGGTTGACGACGAAGGAGCGCGCCAGCGCGACCGCCGCGGGGAGCAGTTCCTCGGGCTCATGAACGCTACGCAGCAGGCGCCCGTCGAGAGCCTGCTCGGCGGTGAGGATGTCGGCGCTGTAGACCCACTCCAGGGCCTGTTGGATGCCCACGATGCGCGGGAGGAACCACGAGGAGCAGGCTTCCGGGACGATTCCGAGTCGGCCGAAGACGAAGCCGATCCGTGCCTTCGTCGAAGCCAGCCGGAGATCCATGGCCAGGGTCATGGTGGCGCCGATGCCGACCGCCGGACCGTTGATGGCAGCGATGACTGGCTTGGGGAGGGCGTGGACGGCCAGGGTCACGCGGCCACCGGTGTCCCGGATCCCGTCGTGGTACGGCGCCTGATCGAGGTTCTCGCGCAGTTCGGCTGGGGTGGGTCGCAGGGTCTCGTCGAGGCCGAAGACGTTGCCGGATGCCGAGAGGTCCATGCCGGCGCAGAAGGCGCGACCGCTGCCGGTCACGACCACCGCACGGACCTCGGGGGCGTGCGCCTCGTTAAGGAAGACCTGCTCGAGTTCGCGAGCCATCGTGAGGTTGAAGGCGTTCATCGCGTCCGGCCGGTGGAGGCTCAAGATGGCGACCCCGTCCTCATCGACGGTCCAGGTGAGGGTTTCGAACGTCGCACTGGTCATCGATGCGTCACTTTTCCATTCCGGTTGCGGTGCACAGATTCTTGGGGATGCTGTCGGTGTCGTCCTTGATGATGGCTTGGAAC
>CBDTZB010000287.1:0-4247 GCA_965364795.1 uncultured Nocardioides sp. | reverse complement strand
CTCCGGCGCCCAGATCCTGCTGGAGGCCGGACGACGCAAGCTGATCGGTGGCCAGGAGGACCAACTCATCGACATCGCGTTGAGGCTCAAGGAACAACAGAGCTGAATTCGCCTCGAACCCCCGACCTGCGCGTGCGTCCGGTCGGGGGTTCTTCATGCGTAAACCGCACGCGGTGGTGGGTCTTTTTGGGATTCGGCGAAGAGAACCTGGATGCACCGTGGTGCAAAACGAGAACGTGTTCTAGTATTGAGCCAGTTCCCACCCTCAAGGAGACCCTTCATGTCCCAAGCCGTGCTCGATGGCGTTCGCGACCTGCTTCCCACCCTGCGCGAGCGCGCGGATGAAGCTGAGCGACTCCGCGTCGTCCCCGACGCCAACATCAAGGAGCTTGAGGAGACCGGCTTCTTCCGGCTGCTTCAGCCCAAGCGTTTCGACGGGTTCGAGGCGGACCCGATCGACTTCTACACCGCCGTGCGTGACATCGCTAGTGCGTGTGGTTCCACCGGTTGGGTCTCCAGTGTTGTCGGCGTCCACCCCTGGCAGGTGGCCCTGTTCTCGGACGAGGCGCAGCAGGCGGTGTGGGGTGAGGACACCTCGGCCCGACTGAGCTCGTCCTACGCTCCCACGGGCAAGGCGCAGCTGACCGAGGGCGGTTTCATGCTGTCGGGCAAGTGGAGCTTCAGCTCCGGCTGCAACCACTGCAGCTGGGTGCTGCTCGGCGGCCTGGTCTTCAACGATGAGGGCAACGTCGTCGACTTCCGCACCTTCATGGTGCCCCGTGACAAGTACGAGATTCTGGACGTCTGGAACGTGGTGGGCCTACGCGGCACCGGCTCCAACGACATCGTCGTGGACAACGTGTTCATCCCCGAGGCCTTCACCCTGTCCATGGGCGAGACCGGCGCTTGCCGCGGCCCGGGTCAGGAGCAGAACACCTCGGACCTCTACAAGCTCCCGTTCCACTCGATCTTCACCGGCACCATCACTACGCCGATCATCGGCATGGCGATGGGGGCCTACGCCGAACACGTCGAGATGCAGAAGAAGCGCTCCCGTGCGGCGTACATCGGCGAGAAGGCGTCCCTGGACCCGTTCGCAGCTGTCCGGATCGCTCGGGCCTCCGCGGAGATCGACGCCGCCTGGACGATGCTAGTGGCCAACATCCGCGAGGAGCAGGCTCACGTCGCCAAGGGTGAGAAGATCCCGCTCCGCCTGCGACTGAAGGTCCGCCGCGACCAGGTCATCGGCTCCCAGCGCGGCATCGACGCCATCGACAATCTTTTCGAGGCCTCCGGTGGCCGTGCGCTCGCGGAGGGCACCTACCTGCAGCGTGCCTGGCGCGACGCCCACGCGGGTCGCGTGCACGCCGCCAACGACCCCGAGCGCGCGCTGCAGATGTTCGGCGCTCACGAGTTCGGCCACAAGGTCGACCCCGGGATGTACTGAGGTGACCTCAGCAGCCATGGACCGCTCCTCGGTCCAACGGTCGGCCAAGGCCGGCGACCTGACTCTGAACTACTACGAGGCGGGGGAGCCGACCGAGGTCGGCGGTGGTCTGCCTTTGGTGATGTTGCACGGCGGTGGCCCCGGCGCCTCGGCGTGGTCGAACTTCGGTTCCGCACTGCCGGGCTTCGCCGCGAACTTCCGGACCCTGCTGGTGGATCAGCCCGGGTTCGGCGGGTCCGACAAGCCGCCGGTGGTGGGCAACTTCTATCGCCACTCGGCCGATCACGTCGTCAAGCTGCTCGACGAGTTGGGGATCGATCAGGTTCACCTTCTCGGCAACAGCCTCGGTGGCGGTACGGCGATGCGTCTGGCCCTCAGCCACCCCGACCGCGTCGGTCGTCTGGTGCTGATGGGCCCGGGCGGGTTGTCCCTCAACCTGTTCCACGCTGACCCCACCGAAGGTGTCCAGCGGCTCATGGAGTTCGGTGCCAAGCCGAGCAGGGAGGCCTTGCGCGCCTTCATCTCGACCATGGTGGTGAACCAGAAGCTGGTCACCGACGAACTTGTCGAGGAGCGTTTCGCCGACGCGACCGCTCCCGGGGCGCAGGAAGCGATGGCCTCGATGGGCATGTCTTTCTGGAATCCCGAGACAGCCGAGGACGGCATGTTGTGGCGTGAGGCGCACCGACTGCGCAAGCACACGCTGCTTACGTGGGGCCGCGAGGACCGGGTCAACCCCCTTGACGGAGCCATGGTGGCCCTGAAGCTGATGCCGAAGGCGTCGCTGCACGTGTTCCCGAACTGCGGCCATTGGGCGCAGATCGAGGCTGCCGAAGAGTTCGCCCAGGTGGCCACGGCCTTCCTGGCGCGCCATCAGAACAGAACGCAACCCCGATCACCGGAGGGTGGAAAGTCATCGTGACGATCGACATCAAGTCTATGGGCTACGTGCGCGTGGCTTCTACGGATCTTTCGCAGTGGACGAAGTTCGCCGGCAAGGTGCTCGGTCTGGCCGAGGGTCGCGGCCCGAACCCGGATCACCAGTACTGGCGCATCGACCAGGTCTCGGCCCGACTGATCGTCTTCCCCTCCGACGTGGACCAACTGTCGGCCACCGGCTGGGAGATGGCCGATCACCGCGCGCTCCAAGAAGCACGGGATCACCTGCAACAGGCAGGCGTCGCCTTCGAGGAGGGGACCGACGAGGAGTTGGCCGAGCGCCGAGTGCAGGAACTGATTCGGTTCAGCGACCCGTGGGACAACGTCTTCGAACTCTTCCACGGCATCACCTACGAGTCGCGTCCCGTCGTCACGCCGTACGCCTCGAACTTCGTCACCGGCGACCAGGGCATGGGCCACATCGTGGTGCCGGTGCTCGATGACGTCGAAGCGTTGCGCTTCTACACCGAGGTGCTCGGCTTCCGTCTGCGGGACTCCATGTCGATGCCAGGGGAGTTCGTGGGCAAGGAGCCAGGCTCCAAGGTCTGGCTGCGGTTCCTCGGGGTCAACCCGCGGCACCACTCACTGGCCTTCCTGCCGATGCCCAACGCAAGCAAGTGCGTTCACATCATGTTGGAGATGGACGAGCTGGACCACGTTGGTCGCGCTCTCGAGCGCGTGCGCAAGCACAAGGCGCCTCTCTCCGCGACGCTGGGACGGCACATGAACGACGAGATGGTCTCGTTCTACGTCCGTTCGCCCGGTGGTTTCGACATCGAGATGGGCACCGAGGGTCTCCAGGTAGACGACGCGCGGTGGGTGGCTCGCGAGTCCACGGCCGTCTCGTATTGGGGTCACGATTTCGGCGGCGGCTCCTAAGAGGAGAAGGTAGATCCTATGAGCACCCCCACCTCAGGCGAGGCAGAGATCCCCGAAGGGATGAACCCGAACGCCAGGGAGACCTGGCCCAGCACCGAGCTCATCTCCTCGATGCTCGGAGACGTGGCCTTCGACTTCGAATGGCGCGCCGGCGAAGGCGCGACTCTGCACGCCGACGACCCCGAAGCCATCGAGCGCGCCCGGACCTTCCGCGACGTGCTGGGGCGCTTCGCTTCGGGCGTCACGGTCGTCACCACCATGAGCAACGGTGTTCCGGTCGGCATGACCTGCCAGTCCTTCTCGAGTGTCTCGCTCGATCCGCCGTTAGTCCTCTTCGTGCCGGCTAAAACTTCACGCGCGTGGCCGATGATTCAGCGGGCGGGCACGTTCTGTGTGAACTTCCTCTCCGCAGATCAGGCTGATCTGTCGAACACCATGGCTAGCCGCGGCGCGGACAAGTTTGCCGAGGTCGACTGGACACCATCGCCACAGACCGGATCCCCGATCCTCCCCGGAGCCCTGGGGTACGTCGATTGCACCATCCACGCCGCCCACGAATCGGGCGATCACTACGTGGTGATCGGCAAGGTGGTGGATCTTCAGGTGGCCGAAGCCGAGAAGCCCCTGCTGTTCTACCAGGGGAAATACTCCACCACCGTCGGATAGCTCCGCAGCGCGCTAGCGGCGGAGGCCTCTATTGACGTGATCGCCTACAACAACGCTACAGCGCCATGATCTACAACGTCTACGAACAGATATTCACGGCCGACCCCGAGCACTCACACGCAGGTGTGTGCCGGGGGTGAGGCTGTTGGTGGGGCAGGGTCAGATCTGCGTCCGCGAAGGGCTTGCGAGCATCCCCGTGGGGTAGTCCGCGTCCTCGTCAGAGGGCTGCGTCTGGGGGATCTCTTCGTTGATGGTCATAGGTTCACCTTAGGGAACGTTGATGCTCGTGGGGGTCACGCCACGGCCACATTGCGGC
>CBDTZB010000286.1:0-4270 GCA_965364795.1 uncultured Nocardioides sp. | reverse complement strand
TGGATCGATGCGGCAGCGCCGGTCAAGGTCACACTGCTCAGCGCCGCCGCGCTCTACGTCGCGGTGCAACGGGTCCGGGTGCCCTATCGCAAACTGTCGGCCGGGAACCGGGTGGCCTGAGGTAGGTCCAGCCGTGCGTAGGCTGGCAACATCGCCATGACCCACCACGAGCCGACACCATCACGCCTCCTCCTCGCGGTGGACGCGCCCTCGCTGCTGCACCGCAACCACCACGCGCGTGCCGAATCCGGTCTGCTCGACCACGGCGGCCGACCCGCCTGGGCCCTGCACGGCATGATCCTGCAGATCCTGGACGTCATCGATCAGTTCACCCCCGACCTGGTGGTCTTCGGCTTCGACGACCGCGCTGATTCCCTGCGCGCCAAGACCTACCCGGACTACAAGGCGGGGCGTCCCCCCAAGGACCCCACCCTGATAGATCAGCTCGACCGGGCGCCCGCGCTCCTACGGGCACTGGGTCTGTTGACCGTCACCCCACCCGGCCTGGAAGCCGACGATGTCAGCGCCTCGGCCGCACACTGGGCCGAACAGAACCGGTGGCGCTGCGTGATCGTCACCTCCGATCGGGACGCCTTCGCCCACATCAGTCCCACCACCCACGTGCTTCGTCTGATCTCCGGTGGCGTCACCGGTTCACCGCTCCTCACCCCCGATCGGCTCCGCACGATGTACGACGTGGACGCCGCGCGCTACCTCGAGTACGCCGCTCTGCGGGGCGACAGCAGCGACAACATCCCTGGCGTGGCCGGGATCGGCGAGAAGACCGCTCCCCTCCTGTTCCAGGTGGCAGGATCGATGGAGGCGGTGTGGGCCGATATCGACGCCTGCGGCGGAGCGAACCTCGCAGCCGCTTTGGACTCGGTGTGTGCCGAGGAGGGTCGCTCCCGGGTTAGCGTCGGCCTCCTCAAGCGACTGCTCGCTCCCGGTGCGCGGGAGCAGTACGAAGCGAACCTGACCCTGATGTCGGGCCGCCACGACCTCGATCTCTCCCTGGCTCCCGACCGACCCGGCATCCCAGGGAACCTGCCCCTTGACCCCCGGACCGTTGAGCGGGTCCTGGGATACCTCGGCGTCGAGTCCACGACCAGGACCGCTCTGAGCGTGCTCACCGCTGCCGAATGAAGCACGCACTGCGGAAGAGTTCTAGCCGGCGAGAAGCAGCAGCACCACGTTGACCAGCGCGATCGCGATGGCAGCACGGAACGGCGTGCGCCCCGATCCGAACCAGATGACCCCGACCAGGACTGCGACGACGCTCAGGCCGATGGTGCCCGCGGGTACTGACACACCTCGGGTCCCCAAGACGATGACGATCGACGCGGCGGCCAACAGGAACGCCGAGGCGCGCAGACTTCCCGTGGCTCCCAGCCGATGCGGCAGGCCCCGCACCCCTGTCACCGCGTCGTCGTCGAGATCCGGGACCACGTTCACGAAGTGGGCGCCCACCCCCAGCAGTGCTCCCGCCAACGGGATCCACGCCGCCGGAACCTCACCTGGGGCAGTTGCGAGGACCACGAACGTCGGCAACGCACCGAAGCCGACGGCGTACGGAAGCCACGACCACACGGTCCCCTTGAGCCCGAGGTTGTAGGCCCAACCACCACCGACGATCCCGATCAGATGGATCGACCCCGCAACCCACCCACACGCCAAGGAGAGCGGCACCGACACCACGAGTGCCAGGCCACACACGGTGCGGACCAGTCCTTCACTCAACTCCCCCGAGGCCAACGGCTTGTCCATCCGACCCACAGCGCGGTCCCGAGCCACGTCAATCAGGTCATTGGACCAGCCGATCGACAACTGCCCGGCAAGGACCGCGGCCACGACGAGACCGAGCAGGCCAAGCGAGGCACCGGCGGCTACCGCGAGAACTCCGGACAGCACCGTCACGGCCACGGTCGGTCCCGGGTGCGCCGCTCCGATCAGGGCCTTGACGTGCATCTCAGACCCCGCATCCGGGAGGGCTGGTGCGGTGTCGGGTGGTGCGGATCGCCTCGTCGGCGGCAGGCGGTCTAGTCACGACGCCGAGACTAGTCGGCTGCCACGTGGTGCCGCGGGTGTGATCCGAACCCACCAGCGCCTACGTCGAGCCCACGACAATTGCGCGGCCCTGTCCGCAGACGCAGTCGACCCGTCCGTGCCACGCTGACTCCATGACCCCGTCGGTACGTCGCCCCAGCAATCGTCGCCACCCAAGACGACTCCGCGGCTCGGTCATCTCGGTCACCGCTCTTACGGTCGCGCTGTTCGGGTCGCTGCTGGCGTGCTCCGGGGACGGCGACGGCGAGCCTGACCGCAGCCCGCAAGAGGTGCTGGCTGCCGCTAAGGAGGCCCTCGACCAGACCAGCGGCGTGACGTTGTCGCTACGCGCCAAGCAGCTCCCCGAGGGTGTCGACGGGATCCTCGAAGCCAGCGGCGTAGCCACGCACGCACCTGCCTTCGACGGTGATCTGACCGTGGTCGTCAACGGACTCAATGTGGACGTGCCCGTGGTGTCGATCGACGGCATCGTCTTCGCGAAGCTGCCCTTCACGACCTCCTTCTCCAAGCTGAACCCCGCCGACTACGGAGCCCCGGATCCGGCCCAACTCATGGACCCGACCGCTGGCCTGTCGACCTGGCTCGTCGAAGCGAATGACATCGAGGAAGGCGATCGGATTCGCGCCGGCGAGATCGTGCTGAGCTCCTACCGAGGCGTGCTGTCCGGGGAGGTGGTCGACGCGTCCATCCCGAGTGCCGACGAGAGTGCCGACTTCGAGGTCACGTTCCAGATCGACGACGAGGGCCGGCTCCGGACCGTCGAGATCACCGGACCGTTCTACGGCCCCGATGGCACGGTCGACTACACCGTGAGCGTCGACGACTACGGGACCACGACGGAGATCACGAAGCCGTGACCGACTCCGACGTCCCGCACCCGACGGTGGACCGGCGGGGTCGTCTGCTGCTCGGCCTTGCGGCGGTCGCGGTGGGCTTCGCCGCAGCGGACAACTACGTCGTGGTGCTCGCACTGCCCGACATGATGGGGTCGGCCGGATTGTCGGCGGAGGATCTGCAGAAGGCCGCACCGATCATCTCCGGTTTCCTGCTGGGGTACATCGCGATGCTGCCCCTCATTGGGCGGATCGCCGACATCCACGGCCGGCTGCCCGTTCTCGTCGGGGCGTTGGTCATCTTCGCGTTCGGCTCGCTAGTGACGGCGGCGGCCTACGACCTCTCCAGCGTGGTCGTCGGACGACTGCTCCAAGGTGTGGGGGCGGGCGGGCTGCTGCCACCCACCCTGGCGCTGGTCGCCGATCTCTACCCGCCACACCGACGAGGGGTGCCGCTGGGTGTGGTCGGAGCGGTGCAGGAGTTCGGCAACGTGGTGGGTCCGGTGTACGGCGCCGTCATCCTTGCCTTCGGCAGCTGGCGCACGATCTTTTGGATCAATCTGGCCGCAGGCCTCGTCCTAGCCGCTCTCATCAGTCAGCAGCGCTCGGTCGACACCACCGTGCAGGCCACCCCTCGGAGGCGGATCGACTGGCCGGGTCTGAGTCTGGCGACCGCGGCGCTCGGGTGCATGGTGCTGGTGATGAAGCAGCCAGAGCGGCTGTTGACGGACGTCACTGCAGGGCTCGTCTTCCTGCCGGTGATTGGCGGCAGTCGGTGGCTGTCTCCGCTGGGGCTGGCCTGCTTCGGCCTGGCGTTCCTGCTGCTCCTACGCTGCCTCACGGCACGCACACCGCTAGTCGATCTCCGGTCGTGGCGAGGCACGCTCGCGAAGGTCGATGTGTGGGGTGCCCTCCTGCTCGCGGTGGGTCTGGCCGGGGTCATCCTGGCTTTCTCGACCGCCGACCCTGAAGTGGAGATGCTCTCTTCTGCGGGCCGATGGCTCCTCGTGCTCAGCGCGGCGGTCGGCGCCCTCTTCTGGCTGCGAAACCGGTCGGCCCTGCACCCCCTGGTGCCGGCCGGCGCAATGACCTCGACCCCCGCGTGGGGGGCGCTGGTCGTCAGCTTCTTCGTCGGCGCTGCGGTGATCGCCGCCCTGGTGGACATCCCGATCTTCGCCCGGCTCACGGTCTACAACGACTCCCAGCTGATGGCTGCGTTGGTGTTGGTGCGGTTCCTCGTCGGGCTCCCGATAGGGGCCTTCCTCGGTGGTTGGCTGAGCCACCGGCTGAACACCGGGGTGGTGACAGCCGGCGGCATGGTGGTCTCCGCCATCGGCTTCATGATCCTGAAGGCGACAATCGGCATCCGCGTC
>CBDTZB010000285.1:0-4275 GCA_965364795.1 uncultured Nocardioides sp. | reverse complement strand
GGGGAGGTGGGTGAGCGTCTCCAGGCGGAGACGCCCGACCGGGTCTGGTCTCGGTGGAGCGGTCCTGAGGACTGCTCCCCGAGCGAGCAACCACGCGAGGTCGCCGCCCAGATCGTGCAGCACGTCCTGGGGCGCACGCCGCCACCGCCGATCGACGACCTGGACGAGCCCGCGCCCCGCCGCCGCATCGATGACCTCTCGCAGCCGCAGTACGACGCCCTGCGCGGGTTGGTGGACGCCATCAGCGATCTTGCTCTCGCTGGGGCCACCACCACCCTGACGAGCGAGGAGATCCTCGAGCACACCCGCGCGGTGCGCCAACTCACCGAGGCGTTGTCGACCCCGGGGGACGGCTGGCCGCACCCCGTCACTCGCATCACCCGGAGCCGTTATGAGACCCCGCAGCGCTGGGCGCAGGAGGGTCGAATCGTGCGGATCAACGACCTCAACCCCTTGCAGCCCGGTCTCGACGTCAGCATCGATGCCTCCTCCGCGTTCGTCGGGCGCGCAGCCCTCGCCGAGGTCACCCTGGACGCCCTGCAGGAGGGCCCTCCCGACACGGCCCATGGCGGCACGATCGCCTTCCTGATGGACGTGATGCTCGGGATCCTCGTGCAGTCCACCGGCGTGCCGGCCGTCACCGGGTCGCTCAACACCCGCTACCTCGCCCGGACCCCATTGGAACGGTCGCTCACCCTGGGCGCGCGGATCCTGGGGCGCGACGGCCGCAAGATCTCCACCGAGGCCTGGATCGAAGTCGATGGTGCCCGCACCGTCGAGGCGACCGCGGTGTTTATCGAGGTCTCGCTGACCCGGCGGGCCGGAGATCCGGGGTAGGTCACATGTGGGTGCCGCCGTCGACGCGGATCTCGGTGCCGGTGATGTAAGAACCGTCGTCGCTGACCAACATGGCGACCACGCCGGCGATGTTCTCGGGGTTGCCGAACCCACCGCGACCCAGGACCGGCATCAGCTTGTTCATCTTCGACCAGTCCGTGTCGGAGGGCAGGTTGGCCGGCGTCGATCCGGTGATCGCGGTCTCGATGCCGCCGGGAACGACACTGACCGCGCGCAGTCCGCGGTCGGCGTACTCCAGGGCGATGGAGTGGGTGAAGGACATGATCGCGCCCTTGGTCGCGGCGTACGCCGCCATGTAGGGGTGGGCGAAGAAGGCGGAGGTTGAGGAGAAGTTGACGATCACACCGCCGTGCTTCGACTCGAGCAGTGAGGGGATCGCCTCGCGGGTCATCAGGAAGGTGCCCGTCAGGTTGACCGTAAGCAACCGGTTCCATCGCTCCAACGTCATCGCGTGGGTGTGGTCGCCGTAGTGGATGCCGGCGACGTTCACCAGAGCGTCGAGTCCGCCGCGTTCGGTGATCACGCCACCGACCCCGGTAACCACCGAGTCCTCGGAGGAGATGTCGATCGGACCAGTCACCACGGTGCCCGCCAGGTTCTCCGCCGCCGCCTCAGCGGCCAAGCTCTCAAGGGCCTCCGGGACGATGTCGAGCGCCGCGACGTACGCGCCCTCGCGAGCAAGCCGCAGAGCGGTGCCGCGGCCGATGCCGGAGCCGGCGCCGGTGACGATGATGGTGCGGTCGGTGAGTCTGTTCACGATGGTCCGTTCTGGTCGGTTGATGCTGGAGCCAGCATGTCGGAACACTCGCGCGGATGTGTCGACACGCTGGGGTTCTCGGGATCTGACCGGTAGACAGGTGCCATGCAGACACGTGAGATCGGTAATGACGCCGTCGGCCGGGTGCAGGTGGGGGCCATCGGCCTTGGGCTGATGACCTTCGATCAGTCCGGGGCGCAGCCCCGCGAGCAGTTGCTGGCCACCATCCGGGCCGCACTCGAGGCGGGCGTGACGCTCTTCGACACCGCTGACGCCTACGGGGACGGAACGGCCGGAGCGCGAGCGCAGGGTCAGAACGAGACCCTGATCGCCGGCCTTCTCGATGAGTTGGGGGTCCGCGATCAGGTGCTGTTGGCGACCAAGGGCGGGCACGTCCGCACCGACGCTGGCGAGTGGGCCGTCGACTCCTCTGACTCTCATCTACGTGCCGCCGTTGACGACAGTTTGAAACGCCTCGGCGTCGAGCAGATCGCGTTGTGGCAGCACCACCGCCCCGACCCGGCTGTGGAGTACGCCGACGTGGTCAGCACCCTGAAGGCCATCCACGACTCGGGGAAGGTGGCCCGCCTCGGGCTGTCCAACGCCAACCCCGACGAGATCCGCCTGGCGCACAGTGTCCTCGGCGACGCGTTGGTGAGCGTGCAGAACCAGTTCTCCCCGAAGTTCCGCTCCTCCCTCCCAGAGATCGAGGTCTGCGAGGAGTTGGGGCTGGCCTTCCTGCCCTGGAGTCCGTTGGGCGGGCTGTCGGACGCCAAGGAACTCGCAGAGAAGCACCCGGCGTTCGCCACCGTCGCGCAGGCCCGCGGGGTCAGCTCCCAGCAGGTTGCCCTGGCCTGGGAGCTTGCCCAGTCGCCGACGGTGATTCCGATCCCAGGAGCCAAGCGCCCCGCGTCGGTTCGGGACTCCGCCGCTGCGGCCGATCTCGTCCTGACCGTTGAGGAGTTGGCTGCCCTCGATCAGGGATAGTCCCTAGCGGTGTGGTCGTTTTTCTACGAGAATTTCGACCGCAGTGTGGGGGACTATCGCGACGTGTTGGTTAGGAAGGTGCGGAGTACGACGATGAAGCGTTCCTCGTCCTCACGGTGAGGCCAGTGGCCGGCGCCCTCGAAGATGTGTACGTCGACCGGGCCCGTGAACGCAGAACGGCTAGCTTCGAACGCCTCCGGCGGAACGAGGTCGCGGGTGCCGCCCACCACGAGAGCGGGCATGGCGAGGCGGCCTCGTAGCGCGGTTGGGACCGTAGGGGAGAGGTCGCGGTAGTACCCGAGGGCGGCTTCGAGAACATCCCGGTCGGCGAAGGCCGCCTTGATGTTGGCGACACACCGGTCGCGGTCCGGCCCCTGCCAGGTGGGGGCCCATCGGCGATACAACCGGTCGACGGCAGCGAAGTTGCGTCCCGCGAACTCGCGGGCAGCCCAGGGCATCTTCAGCGCTACGAAGTGCCGCGCCTTCACCAGCAGCGCCGGCGTTGCCTTGAGCGACAGTGGATGCGGAATGGCGCAGGCGACGACGCCGCTCACCCGGTCCGGAGCCAGCGCCGCTGCGCCGTAGACCAGGGTGGCGCCCCAGTCGTGACCGACCAGCGTTGCGCGTTGGACGCCGCAGACGTCCAGCACGGCTATGACGTCCTCGGCCAACTCAAGCGCGCTGTAGCCACGAGCCGGATTGACGGTGTCCGGGTGATAGCCGCGCAGGTGCGGCACGATCACGCGGTACCCGTCAGCGACGAGGGCATCGGCAATCCTGTCCCAGGTGCTGGCGGTGTCGGGAAAGCCATGGAAGAGGACGACGGCGTCGCCGTCCCCCTCGTCACGGTGGAGCGGCAGGGGGAAGGTGGAGGGCACGATCGAAGGCTAGCGAGGTAGGCGGTCCGCCCGCTGCTGGACCACGTCTGCCGAGGCGGTGAGTCGCCAGGCCTCGAAGGCCAACTCGGCCAACTCCGCACGGTCCACACCCTCGAGATGAACCACCACCCACCCGAAGGAGCCCATGGTGAACTGGACCTCGAACACCTCGGGACGTTCGGCCACGAGCTCCAACTGATCCAAGCGCGTCTGCTTGAGCCCGACGGTCCGGGTGGGTTCCCACAGATAGCCGAACGTGCCGCCGGCGACCTGGAACTTCCAGAAACGCTCGTGGTCACGACGGGTGACGCCCGGCAGCTGCTCCGCCAGGTCGACGAAGTCGGCGATGGTGCTCACCGTTGCTCCGCGATGGTCCCCATGTCCCCAACTAGACCATGCGGCGACGCGGGTGAGCGCCTCAGCGCTGGTTGAGCCAGCGCTGGACGATGCGACGCGTCTTCGGGGCCGACTTCTCCAGCGGCAGCGCGCTGCCGGCGCCGGAGATGGTCTGGGCGGTCACGTGGGGGCTTCGCGTGAAGGTCGCAGCCGCGTCCTGAGCGGTGCCGCGCACCCGACGGTCGTCGCTGCCGACGAGGACCAGCACGGGGACCCGCACCCCGGAGGCGGAGAAGTCGGCGGTCACTGCTGCCGAGGCCAGGCTGGTCACGTCGCCGCAGGGGGTCAGGTTGCGCAGTCGTACGGCGGTGTTCTGGACCCGGCCAGCCGCGCGTCCGAAGAGGAGGTGACGGTAGTCGTTCGCCGAGGCGCCGTAAGCCGCTGCGCCGACGCCACCGA
>CBDTZB010000284.1:0-4279 GCA_965364795.1 uncultured Nocardioides sp. | reverse complement strand
GGTCGACGCGGTCACCATCGCGACGACATCCAGGGCATCCGCGCCCTGGCGGTCCTTGCGGTGATGTTCAACCACGCCAGTTTGGGGCCGCTGCCGGGCGGCTACGTCGGTGTCGACGTGTTCTTCGTGGTCTCCGGCTTCCTGATCACGCAGCTGCTGTTGCGCGAGGGACACCGCTCGTTCCGCGTCTCGCTGGCGGGTTTCTACGCTCGCCGGGCGCGACGGATCCTGCCCGCGGCCAGCCTGGTTCTCGTTTCCACCGTTCTGTTCTCGGTGCTCACGCTGTCCTATCTCGACAGCATCCAGGTCGCCAAGGACGCCGTCTGGTCCGCCCTGTTCGCGGCCAACATCAACTTCGGGGTCCAGGGAGCCGACTACTTCTCCCAGGACGCCGGCACCTCGCCCCTGCAGCACTACTGGTCGCTCGCCGTCGAGGAACAGTTCTACGTCGTCTGGCCCCTACTGATCTCGCTGGCCTTCATGATCGGACGCCGACGCAAGGCCCGGCCTTCCTACTCGCTGAAGATCGTTCTGCTCATGGTGCTGAGCCTGGCCGCGGTGAGCCTGGCGTGGTCGATCTATCTCACCGCCACGTCACCGGGTGCGGCGTACTTCTCCACCAGCGCGCGCGCCTGGGAATTGGCGATCGGCTCGGCCGTGGCGGTGGCGGTCCACCAGGGACGGACGCTGGGACCGAAACACGTCCGCGAGATCACCGCAACCCTCGGACTGGTCGCGATCGCGACGGCGGTGTTCACCTTTGACGACGGCGTCGCCCTCCCGGGGTACGCCGCCCTCCTGCCGGTGCTCGGCGCGGCCGGCCTGCTGTGGTCCGGAGCCTTCGGCTCGGCCACGTGGGTGGCCAAGGGGCTTTCGGTTCGCCCCCTGCGCGAGATCGGCGACTGGTCCTTCTCCCTCTACCTGTGGCACTGGCCGTTGCTGATCCTGCCCCGCATGTGGCTCGAGCGTGAGTTGGTTCCACTCGAGACCGCCTTCCAGATCCTGGTCACCTTCGCCCTCGCTCACTTCACGTACCGCTACGTCGAAACCCCGTTCCGGCGGGGTGAGGTCTCCCTACAGCCCCGACGGGCTCTGGTCCTCTACCCGATGTCGCTGGCCCTCGTACTTCCGATCGCCGTGGGCGGCTGGGCCTGGGCCGACGTCAAGGTGTCCGAACGAGGCAACGAACCCGCCATCACCGTCGAACGCTTCGGTCTCGAGCCCGGGAACCCGGTCGCGCTGGTTGAGGCGTCGGTCCTGGCCGGCAAGAGCGGGTGGGCGATCCCCAGCGATCTGACGCCCGACCTGGTCAACCTCAACCGGGACGTTGCCGACGTCGGCGACTGCGACTACTCCCAAGACACCCGATCCTTGTGCCCGCGCGGCGACACGTCCGCCGACAAGACGCTGGTTCTCGTGGGCGACTCACACGCCCGGGCCTGGATCCCCGCCTTCGAACACATCGCCGAAGCCGCCGGCTACCGTGCGTATTACCTGGTCAAGCCTCAGTGCACTGCGGCGCTGGTGGCCCCCGCCCAGCTCTCCACTAGCCAACCCTGGCCAGCATGCACGGACTTCCAGGAGTGGGTGGCCTCCCAAGTGGCGCGGTTGCAGCCTGACCTCGTGGTCGCGACCAGCACCCCACCGGACGGCATCTACACCGAGGACGGCGAGTTCACCCGGGACAAGGCCGAGATCGCGGCGGCGCTCGAGGAGGGGTACGCCGATCTTTTCGCCACCTATGTCCCCCACGCCAAGCGAGTGGTCTTGCTGGAGGATGTGCCCAGGCTGCCCACCGACCCCGGCAGTTGCCTGTCCGCTCGTGACGTCCAGCAGGCCGACTGCCTGTTCGAGCGGGATCCGATCAACCAGCGCATAGGCGACGACGCCGCGCAGGTTGCTGACGCGTTGGGGGTAGAAAGCGTCGACCCGGCGCCCTGGTTCTGCGCGGACGGCCTGTGTCCGCTGGTGGTCGGATCGACGATCTCCTACCGCGACCGCGGTCACATCACCACCGAACGCGCGGCAGAACTGGCCGGCCCGCTGGCCGGCGCCCTGGGGCTGATCCCCGAGACGGCGAAGGACACCACCTCGGGAACCAGCTCAGCGTCGGCAACCTCGGAGCGTTGAGTTCCGCTGGTCCTAGAGACCGGAGATGCGGATTCCCGAGTGGATCTTGTAACGCTTGTTGATGCTGATCAAGACAGCGGTGAGGGGCTCCAACTGACGGGCCAATCGCAGTTTGCCGGCGTCCACCCCGTCACGACCGGTGACCGAGCGCGCCAGTTCGATCACGGTCGTCTTCGCCTCGACCGAGTCACCACACACAAGGATGTCCTCCTCATCGAGGTACTCCGCGTCGCCCCACAGGGTGACCGCCGAGACGTGGTGGAAGGCGCCCACGACCGTGGCTTCGGGAGCCAGACGCTGAGCTGACTCCGCAGCAGAGCCCTCGCCGCCGTCGACCACCCGCCCGGAGGGACCGGACTTGTCGAAGGCCAGGGGGTTGACGCAGGAGATGACGATCTTGCCGGCTAGAGGCAGGCTCGCGACGAGTTCGTCATGCCCGTCGTAGGGCACAGCAAGAAGGACGACGTCGGCTGCACCGCAGGCATCGGCGTTGCTGGCGCCGCTCACGGCACCCGCACCGTCGATATCGGCGAGCCGCTCGGAGACCTCGGCAGCAACCGGGGTGGCCTTCTCCGCCGCGCGTGACCCCAGCACAACGCTGTGTCCTTGTCGGGCGAACCGGTAACCCAGCCCCTTACCCTGCGGCCCGGTGCCGCCGATCACAGCGATACGCAATGACGTCATGAATGCTCCTCGATTGGTTCGTGGTGAGTGCGTCAGGGATGATCCCAGCAGTGGAAAGGTACCGGGCCGACGGATGAGCCCTTTGATATCTTTCCGCTGAGGGGGACCATGTTTCGGGGGCCCCACGGGCCGAAGTCAGTGTTGGCGACCCTTGCGACACAGGCAGCAATGGCGGTGAGAGAAGAGGATGGCGACCAGGTTCCGTAGCGACATCCAAGGACTGCGCGCGATCGCGGTGCTCACGGTGGTCGCTGCGCACGCCGGAGTCCCCTTCCTTCCGGGCGGGTTCGTCGGGGTTGACGTCTTCTTCGTCGTCTCCGGATTCCTCATCTCCGGGCTGCTTTTCGCCGAAGCGAGCGAGCGCGGACGGCCCTCGTTGACGCAGTTCTGGGCCCGCCGTGCTCGTCGGATCCTTCCGGCCGCGACCGTCGTGACCGTGGTGACCGTCCTGATCTCGCTTCAGGTGATGAGCGTGATCGACGCGCGCCAGGTCCTGATCGACGCCGGGTGGGCCGCGGCGTTCGGCGCCAACATCCACTTCGCTCAGCAGGACATCTACTACTTCGCCCAGAGCAGCGGGGCCTCTCCCCTCCAGCACTACTGGTCGTTGGCGGTCGAGGAACAGTTCTATCTCCTGTGGCCGGCCCTGGTCGTGGCCGTGGTGGCGCTGGCGGGTCGACTGCGCCGAGACCGCTCGGCGCCCGTCGGGTTGCCGCGCCGGGCCCTGTTCACGCTTCTCATCACCATCACCGCCGTGTCCTTCGCTTGGTCGATCTTCCAGACCTCCAACCAGCCCGGCTCGGCGTACTTCTCGACCTTCACCCGGGCCTGGGAGCTTGGAGTGGGCGCCCTGATCGCCCTGATCACTCCCGCGGCGGCGAAGCGACTCACCCGACGCGTCGCCTCGGCGATGGCCCTGACCGGTCTCCTGGCGATCACCGTGGCGGTCCTCACCTACACCCCCGACACCGTGTTCCCGGGCTGGGCCGCAGCCCTTCCCGTCTTCGGCACCGCCCTGCTCCTGGCCGCTGGCCTCGCGCCCGCGACGCCGGTCACGGAGCCGCTGCTCGCCGCCCGCCCCATGCAGGCCGTCGGCGCCTGGTCCTATTCGCTCTACCTCTGGCACTGGCCAGCCCTGATCCTGGCGGAGCAGTACGCCGCCCGTCCCTTGAAGCCCTGGGAAACCGCGCTCGCCCTCAGCGTCGCCCTCGCGTTGTCGGTGCTCAGTTACCGCTACATCGAAGGTCCTTTCCGGGCCGGGGCTCCGACCCGCCGTCTCGTGACGCGGCGACCACTCATGCTCTACCCCGCCAGCCTGGCCTTGGTCGGCCTCGTCTGCTTCAGCGCCTGGCAGTGGACCGACTACCGCTCGGGCGAACGAGGCAACAACCCCGCGATCACCGTCGCCGCGGACACCCGCATCGCGTCCGAACGCAGCCCCGACGACGAGCACACCGAGGCGGTC
>CBDTZB010000283.1:0-4289 GCA_965364795.1 uncultured Nocardioides sp. | reverse complement strand
AAGAGAAGTGGTGGAACGCACTCACGCTGGAGGATGAGAAGCAGCTCCTGGGGTGGGCCGAGGACTGGGAGGAAAGGGTTGGTCTGGGCCTCAGGTCGGGCTACCGGGCGCGCGAGGAGGCGCTCGCCGACTGGAACGCTGAGGTCTCACATGAGCAGGGGGCAATCCGAAATGAGGACCTCCGTGAGGACCTCAAGAGGTTCACGAACATCCTGCGAGTTGGCGCGCTTGAGTGGGGCGCCGTCCTCGCCCGGATCGACGCGGAGGATGTGGATCGAACTGGGGTCGCGGGCTACCGGCAGCAGCGGGACAACCGGCGGTACCGAGTTCAATGGGCAGCAGGGCGACTTCGCGCCGGGCTCGATGCGCACCGCGCTGACGAGGGCCATCCGGATGAGCGGCTACCCGCTGATGCTTTTGGCTTTTGGATGCTTCCTCCTGGTGGCGACGGGGATCTGGCTGCGTTCAGTGACAACGCGTGAATCGGCTGCAGACAGCTACTGACGACTCGCAAGCGCTCCGTGTACGACGCATCTGCTTGACTGGGCGGCGCTGCCGTGCGGGGGACCAGTTCACCCGACGGTTCGACGTCAACAGAACCGCGATCATCGACTTCCCCAACGGTCCGACCGATCCGGAGCGTGCGCCGCGGCTCCGGTTCGCTGACACTCAGCAGCGTGCCCACCATGGTTGATCCTGTCTCCGCCGCAGGTACCGGACTGACGGTCGCCGACGCCATAGTGAAGGCTGTTGCCCACGCGAGAGCTGGCCGCCAGACACGCGCAGAACTACTCAAAGCACTGGGCGGTGACCACCTGCATCCCAGTGTGCGGGACGTCCTTGGCGAGTGGATCAACGACGAACGTGTCCACGGTCTGCTGCGCGACGATCCGGAACAGGCCCGGGAAGGACTGGAACTTCGGTTCCAGCAGGCTGGCGTTACCCCTGATCTGGACTTGGGTGACCTCCTCACCGCCGGACGCGGCGCGGCGCTGGACCAGCGTCCGGCAGCCCAGGCGGTGCGGGAGGAGGCCGAGCGGACGCGTGCCGAACTTCGAGCCGGGCTATCTGCAGTCACGGCCGCCATTGACGCAGGGGCGACCGTGGCGGCGACGCCCGAGGAGCGGCTCAACCCGTCCGTGGAGTGGTGGCTCGCACAGGACGACGCGATTGTCGCCCAAGTCCGCGGCCTCCTTCAGGCCGACCCGCGGACCTCGGCGGCCGGAATCCGACTGGCAATGGGCCCCTCCGGTCCGCTCCACGAGGCGGGCTTCGGGGCCTGGGCGGCAGCTGCTCACACCGCTGAGGCGCGCGGTCACGAGGAACTCGCGGTCGAACTGTGGCAAGGCGCCGTCGATCGAGCTCCGAACCCGGACGACATCAAGCCGCGTCTTGCGCTGGCGCTCCATAGCTCCGGGAGGCAGGACGACGCCTTCGCGGTGGCAAGCCAAGCTGCTGAGCAATCCGCCGCCGCTCTTGCGCTAGTCGTGCCCCTAGCACTTCGGGAGGACTGGGAGGCCATGGCGCTTCTCCCCCGTCCGCCGACTACGGGTGCACCGAACGATGTCACGGCCGCGCTGCTCCTTGGGCGCGCCTTTGAGGAGCTCGAGCGCCACGATGAGGCGTTGGAAATCGCCCGGTCGCTCGCCGACCAGCCGGGGTCCGTTGCTGCACGTGAGGCGCACGCCGCGTTGCTCCTTGGCCGGGTCAGCGCAGGTAACTCGGTCGATACCACCGCTGATCTCAACCTGGCGCAGAGAGAGGCGGAGGCCGCTTTGCGGTCCCGGGTTGAGTATGGTTTCCAACTTGGACGTGCCCCGAGCCTGGCCGTAGCCGCCGCGTTCGAGGCGAACGACTCGGACGCCGTACGCCGCATCGTCACCTACCTCCGTGAACGGGGGCTCGACCCTCAGTTTGGTTCGCGCGCTGCAGCAGCGGTTGCCATCGTTCACGCCGGAGACGGCGATCTTGACCGTCTGCCCGGTATGACACCTGCGCTGCGTGGGTGGGTGGGTGCGTTCATCTCACGCGAGGAGCACCGTGACCAGGACTTGGTGATAGCGGAGTTGGTCGAGTTGTATGCAGAGGACGGCGACCTCTCTCATCGCGTACGGGTCCTGCTCCTGCTTGCCGACCACGACGCCGTGCCAGAGGAGCTCCTCACCGATCTTGCCGGTGACGAGCCCGGCGCCGCGGCGGCCGTCCGCGCTCGAGTACATGCCTGTCGTGGGGAACCCGAACTCGCCGTCCAGTACGCGCGACTGGCGGCGGACAGCGAGGCGATGACGGGCCAGGTGCTCGCTACGACCTACGCCGAGCTTGGCCATTTCGAGGCGCTCCTCGACACGGCTGAGCGCGAGTGGGCGGACGTCCGGGATGTGCAGCTCGTCGGCTACGCATTGCACGTGACCTCCGCTCGGCTCGGAGACGCTGCACACCGCCCAGCACTCGACCGGGCCGTCGCCTTGGGGCAGCGGGCACGGCTCCACCCCAATCTCACCCCGGCTCAGCGACACCGGCTGCTGAGGGCGCTCTTGGAGGCGCAGATGGCCGCCCAGCGGTGGGCCGATGCCGTCGAGACCATCCGCCGGCTGTTGACCGCCGCCACCGTCGGTGCTCGAGAGGGGCGGGCGTTGCGTTGGGGGCTCATCCAGTGCCTTATCAACGTCGGTCGCCCACGACTGGGCTGGGCCGAGGCAGTGACCACCAACGGCAGCCTCCTCGAGCCCCTTCGGCCCGACCAGGTCCCGACGCTCACAGAGCTCGTCGTCCGCTACTCCGACGACGCCGCTCACCTAGGCGAGGTACTTCGCCTTGTTGACGTCGCCGACGAGGTCCATGCTGGTGCTGCTCTTGGATCTATCCTGCACCGCACGGCGCAGTCCGAACTCAGTGAGTCGACGAGCGCGCTCCTGCGTGACTTGATCGACGCCTACTCGACCGCGCATCCAGAGAGCGCCATCTTCCGTCGCATCAACATCGACGAGCTGCGCGACTTCTTGGAGGAGCGGGGGCAACACGAGGTGCCGACGATGTCCGAGCGGGACCGCGGCCTGGTCTTCGCGGGACTGGCCTATCCGTTCCGTCTGCTTGCCGCAGCCCGCGGCACCTACGCCAGGGTCATCCTGGGCAGCTTGCAGCATGTCCACGCCGCTGGTCCGTCGCTGCTCACTCGGCAGCGCGACGCTGCGAACGCCGCGCGGGCCATGGACGAGCGCGTGGTTTTCGACCTGACCGCGGTGGCCACGCTGGCCAGGCTCGATGTGGCCCTCCTGGATGCAGGAGTCGAGCCCCTCGCGTCTCGCATCATCGCGGAACTCCACGAGCCGGTGACGCCTGCGCATGTTGCCCTCGATGTCGAAGAGACCGTCGCCGATCTGCGCTCCCGGATGGATGTGGCCGAGGCAGACGACCCGACTGTCCGCGCGGCGCTCCACATGGTCTATCTCTGCGACATGCTCGGGCGGGCGGCCACGGACACCGTCGAGGATCAGCGCGCCAGTGTTGCGGCCGCCTTCGCCGCGTTGGAATCGGCGCGCTCAACAGATGAGGTGCTGGTCCTTGACCACGGCATGCTGCGACGCGACCTTGGCAGTCTCGTAGCCTCAACGAGCGTCCCCGCCTTGGTGGAAGCCTTGCATGCGGCGGGACGTCTGTCGCACGATGACAGGGAGGCCGCCCGCGCGGCGTTTCTGGCAACTGGCGTGTCGGTCCTCCCGACATCGGGGCCAGCGTTCCTCGAGGCCGTGACCGCATCCCTAGCTGAGGGAAGTCACGTCGGCCTTCCGACGATTGCCTCTCCGGGGTGGTGGGGGCAGCGGCGGAACCTGACCCGAGACGCTTTCCAACTCATGGAGGCCATTGCGGAGGGCGACGGCAATGCGCCTGATCCCGCATGGATGCGCGCTGCGTTCATCGGGATTGGAGTTGGTCTGGATCTGAACGCTGCGGCACGCACCCTGTTCCTCATGGTGCACTTCGGCGACGGCAGCGTCGAATCGGTGCAGCCCGTCACCGAGGCTTGGAGGGCAGCCGTCACGCTAGTGAGCGGTGAGGGGCCGACCATCGACGGTCTGGAGGCTGTCGCCGCTGAACTCCTCGGCGAGGGCTTCCCGATTCCCACGCCGGGCCAGTTGGACTCAGTGCGTCAATCTCTCCGGCTTTCGGCGCGTTAGTTACATCTCCGACGTCGCTCCGGCCTGAGTCGCACGCTGGAAGCTCGACTGACATCTCGTGACGCGACAACTGACATCTTCTGACGATTCACAGCTGACCAGCAGCATCAGTCG